>DYPD01000143.1 GCA_020720115.1 Thiomargarita sp.
TGATTATAAAAATAGGACTTATTTTACAGTAAATTACTCAGCTTGACAGGGCTGGAGTGTGGGGCTTATTTGGCGGGTACAGATAAGGATAAGGAGCAGGCGGTGGTGAGTGCGTGGCGGGCGTTGCCTACGCCTGTGCAGCGTGAGCGGGTGTTGGCGATGTTGGAGGCGTTTGGGTTTGGGGTGTAGTTTGGCTTTGTTGCAAGTGTTCTGGATTTGGGCGGGTGAGCCTGCTTAATCAATCGTACCATTATGAAGTGCTCTCGTGCGAGCGCTCTGCGCCGCATGAGTAGTTCTGCGCTCTGCGCATATGGGCGCAGAGCGCCCGTCGCTCGTGCCGCGTAGAACGCTGGCACGAGAAAAGACGCTGGCACGAGAAACAAAAAACGGCGCGGACATTAATCCGCTTCACTTCATCAGGTTTGTTACCGTTTGCGTTGTGTGAGCAGGCTGTCAATTTCGCCGAGAATTTCGCTCATGGCGTTGACGGCGGCAACCATGCCTTTGGAAAATTCCTGGGTGTGGGCGTTCCATTGTTCCATGCGGTTGCGCGTTTGTTCTTCGACGTCGGTGGCGTAATCGTTCATCATTTGTCCGACTTGCTTGCGCAGTTGCGTGAGGGTTTTTTTCAGGTTTTCCAAAAATTCTTTCTGTGCTTCATTTACGCCGTCAAAACCGGCTTTGGCGGTGATGGCGGATTCTTTGAGTGCCTGGCTGGAAACCAGTAAGCCGTCGTTGGCTTGGTCTAGGGTTTGGGTGATTTTTTCTAGTAATTCACTGGCTTGCTGTTGGCGGCGGGCGGATTCGTGCGCCAGTTTTGCGACTTCCAGTTGGGTTTGTCCGAGGAGTTTTGCGCCTTGTGCGAGACTTTCGCCTAATGCTTGTAAATTGCCGCTGGCTTGGCTTAAGAGCGTGCTGCTGCTTTTCATTTCGCCCGCTACCTCTGCTAGGGCTTGTTGGCTAATGCTGGATTCTTGGCGCAAATGCTTGCCTTGTTCTAGTAAATTGCCCATTTGACTGTCAAATTCGGTGGCGCGGTTGTCTAGTCGCCCTAAAAATCGCTCCATAGTGGCGCCCCAATTGGCAATAGAATCTGCCAGTTGTTCGGAGGCGTTTGCCATACCAGCGCGGCTGGTTTCGCCGGATTCTGAGACCTTGTGTACGAATTGTTCAATCAAGCGGGTTAAGGCTTCTTGGTTGCTGCTGCCTTGGCGTTCAGCGAGGGATTGCGCGGCTGTTACTAATTTGTCTATGGCGGGCGTGATGGAGGCGGTGATGCCGGCTTGGATTTGTTGCGGTACTTCTTGTAGCACTTCCTGCATTCGTTCGCCGATTTGTTCGGCTAACCCTTTTAGGGTGTTTTCTGCTTCTTGGCTGGCGCGTTCGATGTTGATGAGGGTTTGTTCGGGTAAATGGCGGCGGAACAGGGCGTTGGCTTGTTGTTGCAAAGACTGCGCGTGGCGGTGCAGGCTTTGTTCGACGGATTTTTCCAGAAAATTGAACGCGACGCTGGCGACTGTGCCCCATACGGAAGTGGCAAAGGCGACGGCAGCGCCTTGAATCAGCGGCACAATGCTGCTGCTGAGGTTTTGCGGGGCGCTTAAGTCTAGCGAACTCAAACCGATTTGCAGCCCGACGAAAGTGCCGAGAATGCCGAAGGCGGTGAGTATGCCGGGCACTGCCATCAGTAGGCGGTTGCCAGGGATGCCGCTGGCGAGGTTATAGGGGTGAAAAAACTGCGCGGCGTCTTGGGTTTGATAGAGGTGCTTGCCGTCTTCGGATTCTACCCAGGAGGCATCAAATTCTAGCCACAAGGCGGCAAGTTGGGGTTTTTTCTCGGCGATTTGCCGCAATTCTCGCCGTTGTGTAGCCAGTTGTCCGCTCTGTTGTGCGATTTCGGCTTGTTGTAATAGATGACGTAGCGCCGCCATTAAGCGCCACGCCTGCTGCATACGCCACAGCAACCATAGGCTCATAAAGGCAAAAAACAGGATAATCAACCAGATAAATAGGGCGCTAAGATCGTTGGTGGAACTCACGCCCTGGAGGGCTAAAGCGGCGGGGGATTTTTGCGGAAGAAACAGATTCCAGTCGAAAAAGCTATCGGTGGGGGCGGCCATAACTGGGTTGCGGCGAGCGGCTTTCCGCTAACGACAGGGCGCATCTTGGGGGCAAGGTGTTTGCGTCATGCCGCCTGGCAGCCATTGAGAAATGCCGACTTTGGCAAGATAGGTGTCGTTTTCTAAGCGGATTTTGCGCGGCAGCAGCCAGGCGCCTGACAGTTGGTAACGATTGCCGACCTGTTGGTAGCTTCTAAATTCAATCTCCCAACCGTCTTGCTTCAGGTGTGACAAGGTGCCTTCTGGCGTAAAGTCTTGGGCTTCAATTTCCAGTCCTGGCACTGGCAGTCCGCGTGCCCAAAACATCAGGTGTCGCACCGGCAAACGAATGCCGGCTTCGCGTTCTAATAATTCTTCTGGGGTGTCGGCGCTGTAGACTTGTCCGTCAGCATACAGCAACACGGTTTGGGCATTGCCTTCTAAGCGCATGACCCCCTGTCCTAAAGGACCTTGTAAGCGCAGTTGGTAAGCATCGCTCTGTTGTTTCCAGAAAATACGGGCGCTCCAGCCGTCTTCGCGGGTATTTGCTGTTAGGCTGGCTTGCAACTCCCAGGTTTGCAAGCGGTTGAGGTCTTGCTGTTGCTGCTGCCAGCGTTGTAGCAATTCTGGGGTGACTTCCACTACGGGCGGACTGCACGCGCTGAGTAGGCTGGCTAAGCCCAACAGGGCGATGAGGGACGTGGGTTTTAAGGATAAATTCATGGCTATTTCAAAAGCTTGCGCAGGGTGTTTTGGAGTATTTCGTCGTCTGGAAAGCGCTTTTTCGCCGCTTCCAAGAGCGTACGGGCTTCGGTTTGTTTGCCGGCTTGCCACAGCACTTCGCCTAAATGTGCGGCTATTTCTGGATCATCTTGCGCGTGCAGGGCTTTGCGCAAGTAGCTTTCGGCTTCTGCGTAGCGTTGCAGGCGATACATCACCCAGCCCATGCTATCGAGAATATAGTGTGCTTCGGGGCGCTTTGCGTAAGCCTGTTGAATCAGTTGGTAAGCCTCTTCGTAGCGTTCTGTGCGATCTGCTAAGGTGTAGCCGAGCGCGTTGATGGTTTCTATGCTGTCGGGATCAAGCTGCAAAATGCGGCGAAAATCGCTTTCGAGCAGGTCTAAGCGTCCGACTTTTTCTGCCAGCATTCCGTGCATATAGAGCAGCTCGGTGTTTTCTGGATCGCTTTTTAAGCCGCGCTCATATAACAGCATTGCTTCGCTGTAGCGTTTTTCGCGCACCAAAATCTCGGCTTCCAATTGCAGCAGTTTGAATTCTTCTTCTGGCGTGCCTGGGGCTATTTCGGCGGCTAAAGCCGAGGCTTTGCTGAAATTTTTCTCTGCCAGCAACAATAACACGCTACGCACATTGGCATTGAAATAATGCGAGCCAGCGTCTACTTGGCGGTACCAGTTCATGGCTTCGGCGGGTTGTTCGGCTTGTTCTGCTGCTTGCCCTAAATAGTAGCGCACGGCATTGCGTTGTTCTTCTTCTTTGCTGAGTTTGAGCAAGGTGTGCAAATGTTTCTGCGCTAAAGCAGGCTGTTCTGTTTGTAGATACAGCAATCCTAGGGTGTAGAGCAATTCGGAGTCTTGTGGGCTTTGCGAGAGAAGTTGCGCGAATTGTGTGATGGCAAGCTGTGGCTGGTTTTCGTTAATCAGCAAACGGGCATACAGCAAACGCCAATCGTCGCGTTGCGGAAAACGCGATAATTGGTGGCGCAAAAAACGTAAAGCTTGTTCGATTTCGCCTTGTTGGTGCAGCAGTTGGGTGTAAAGCGGCACTGCTTCTTCGTATTCTGGTTGAACTTTCAGCAGGAGTTCAAGCTGGCTGAGGGCTTGTGGGATTTTTTCCATACCCAACAACAAACGGGCATGAAGATAGAGTAAATCGGCATCTTTAGGGCGGCGTTTGAGCAAGGCTTCAACCATTTGCTGCGCAGTTGCTTGACTGCCACTTTGCTTTAACAAAGTCAACAGGGTCTCGTTTTGTTCTGGCGCGTTGCTTTGGAGCACCGCATCAAGCTGTTGTGAAGCTTCTTCAATTTTGTTTTGGCGCATCAACGCGATGGTCAACACCTGCTGCGCTTCTAGGCTTTCTGGCGCAAGCTCTAACCACAGGCTTGCTGCCTGCTGAGTAATTTCCATATTGTCTGCAAACAGCGCCACTTGGGTGGCGCGTTCGGCAATATCTGCTTGGTGGGTGCGGCGCGCTACTTCAATGAAAGATTCTGCCGATTGTGCATATTGCCCCTTAAAGCCGCTCATTTCCCCTAACAGCAAATGGTACAGGCTGTCTTGGTAAGTGCGCTCTTGCTGCCGTGAAGCAAACAGGCTGCGCGATTCTTTGGTATCAACAGGCGTTTCGGTTTCGCCATATTCAGGCTCGGAATCAGGCGCTTCGTGCGCGGCGGCTACTGGATCCGAGGCAGAGGGTGGCACAGGTAGCGCCGCCGCAGTTGAACCCACCTCTGCCGTTGGCGTAGCGAGTTGATCCCCAGTCGGCGCTTCAACGGTTTGAGGCAAATGAGTGCAAGCACTCAAGGCGGTGCAGACTAGGACCAGGGAAGCAATAGGAAGTTGTGTGATCATGTGTTTTAGAGTGATTAAGCAGCTAACGCCTGGAATTGCTCTCAGTCAGGTCAAAAATAGTGCTGAAGAACAAGTCTATACTTATACCCGCCAGAAACTGCATTTTTTGCTCATCAAATTCAATTCAACTGATTGATTTTTAAGTTCTTAATCAATATTCCTGAGAGCAGTTTCAGGCGGAGCACAGTATAATACAGTTTTAAGGAATTTTACGGTGTTTCAATTAAGGCGGGGGGCAACACCTGCACGCCGAGCTTGAGTCATCCGTTTTTTGCGCGTGTAATGATGCTTGTATTTAGGCTTTACATCAAGCATATTAACCGATTGCGGTGGATTTTTTCGACGCCCTGCGCTGTTGCGCAAGCTATTTATGCCCGCATTTCTCATTCAAAAAATCCGTGCAACTGATGATAGCCACCTTAAGTTATGCAACTAATCGCCTTTGGTATCAATCACACAACAGCCCCGATTGCGGTGCGCGAGCGCCTGAGTTTCTCCGCCACCCAATTGCCTGAAGCCCTACAGGATTTGCGGCAACAAGCCGAGATTCAAGAAGCTCTTATCCTCTCCACTTGCAACCGCACAGAACTCTATTGTGGGGTGACATCGCCAGACTGCAAGGTGATTGATTGGCTCAGCGCCTATCGGCAAACGTCCCAAGAAGTGCTACGCAAGGCGCTTTATGTGCATCCGGCACAATCTGCCGTGCGGCATCTGATGCGTGTTGCCAGCGGATTGGATTCAATGATTTTGGGCGAGCCGCAAATTCTCGGACAGCTCAAAAGCGCCTACCGCATCGCGCAGCAAAACGGCACTTTAGGCATGTTACTGAGTAAACTCTTCCAGCACAGCTTCGCCGTTGCCAAACAAGTACGCACCGACACCGCCATCAGTTCCAGTCCGGTCTCGGTTGCCTTTGCTGCTGTGCGCCTGGCGCAACAAATTTTCGGCGATTTACAACCGCGCACCGCGTTGCTGATTGGCGCGGGAGAAACCATTGAACTCGCCGCACGGCATTTGCGCGAAAACCGCTTAGGGCGCATGGTGGTAGCGAACCGCACCCTGGAACGCGCCCGCCAACTGGCAATGAACATGGGCGGCTACGCCATCACTCTCCCCGAAATTGACGAACACCTGGCAGAAGCTGACGTCGTCATCACCTCCACCAGCAGCCCGACCGCCATCCTCACTGCAACACAAGTACGGCAAGCCATCAAACAACGCAAACGGCGTCCGATGTTCATCGTAGACATCGCCGTGCCGCGTGATGTTGAACCCGCTGTGGGCGAACTGGATGATGTTTACCTGTACACAGTAGATGATATGAACGACATCATTCAAGAAAACCTACGTTCCCGCGAACAAGCTGCCTTACAAGCCGAAGAAATCATTGATTCACAAGTGCAACATTTCATGGGTTGGTTGCATTCGCTCGGTGCAGTAGAAACGATTTGCGATCTACGTTTACAAGTCAAAGCCAAGCAAGAAAAACTGACCCAACAAGCCCTCGGTCTTTTAGCCGCAGGCAAAGACCCGGTAGAAGTCGTGAAATTACTTTCCCACCGCTTAGGCAACACAGTCTTGCACGACCCCTGC
Organism: Thiomargarita sp.; assembly: GCA_020720115.1. GTDB lineage: Bacteria > Pseudomonadota > Gammaproteobacteria > Beggiatoales > Beggiatoaceae > BB31. The sequence goes on from DYPD01000143.1 coordinate 6,287, forward strand.
GTGCAATTGCGCCAAGCCGCCGCCAATGGCGATCAAGAGTTTCTCAGCATCACTCGGCAACTTTTTAATTTGCCGGGACGATGAAAACACCCTATTCAGGTTGCTCTTGCAACTGCTGTTGCTGTAGCCAACAGGCGCGTGCTTGCAAGGTACGGTGATCTGCTGTTGCATCCCAACTGAGATAGCAGGTGTCAGCTGGCACAGCTTGCAGGGTGAGATTAAACTGCATGAGTTCATCACGGCGAAACGCATGTACTGTGATTTGATCGCCAGGTAAATAGCTGTCCAGCAGCTTGCTGAAATTCTGCTTATTGACCCTGATCCAGTCCAGCGCCACCAGCCGATCTGCACCCGCCAATCCAGCTTCTTGTGCTGCACCACCACTGAATACATGCTTAAGCACCGCATCAACCTCTTGTTCTGCATCGAGTTTAATGCCCAGCGAGGGCTTTTGCAGCAGGGCGGCAGAAGGTGTGGTTGCGGCGGGCAAAAAGCCGCCGTCTTCGGTGTGCGGCGCAACATCCGCTGGATAAAAACAACAGCACACGCCCACTGCTGCGAGCAATTCCGCCAGCGGCACATCTTCCGTACCATACAGATAACGCTGGAAAAAGTCGCTAAAATCCAGCCCGCTGACACTTTCAACTAAGCGTTCGATGCCACCTTCGGGCACGCCAATGCCGGTTTGACCATACTGCTGCCAAGCGGCTTGTAGCACTGTATCCAGAGATTTTGCGCCCTGGGTGTCGCGGCGGATGCGTAAATCCAGTGCCAGCGCCAGTAACGCGCCTTTGTTGTAATAACTGACTTGCGCATTGGGGGTGTTTTCGTTGGGATGATAGAGTTTTATCCAGGTATCAAAGCTGGAATCGGCAACGGATTGCAACAAACGCCCCGGCATTCGCCACACGCGGGTGATGGTTTGTGCCAACAGACTCAGGTATTCCTCGGCGCTGATGCAGCCGCTACGCAGCAAATGCAGGTCATCGTAATAAGAAGTGATGCCTTCAAACGCCCAGAGTTGGCGCGTGTAGGTTTCGCGGCTTAAATCATAGGGCAGAAAAGCAGCGGGCTTGATGCGTTTTACATTCCACAGATGGAAATATTCGTGGCTGCATAAACCCAAAAAACGCTGGTAGCCTTTTCTTTGACCACCCTGCGCAAAAGCCGCACTTTGTCCTGGCTTGGGTAAATCCTTGCGTTCGCATTGCAGGGTGCAGGAAGCGCGGTGCTCTAACCCGCCATAGCCTTGACCTGTCACAATCACTAGAAAAACATAGTAATTGAGCGGTAATTCACCGAATAAAGCCACCTGTGCGCTACAAATGCGCTGTAAATCCGCGCACAACCGCGCTCTATCCGCCTGCTGCTGTCCAATCAACACCAAATCATGCGGCACGCCCGCCACCGTAAAGCGGGCGACGGAAAAATCACTCATTTCTACTGGATGATCAATTAAATCCGCATAATTTTCCGCTGCATACCGCCCAAATCCATACAATTGCGCGTCTACGGGTGTGAGGCTAGTTGCCAGGCGCCAGCGTTGGTAAGCCGCACCTTCTGGCGGCACAATGTCCAGGCGACAAGGCGTGTGCTCGAAACCTTCGGCACTCAAAAACAGGCTGCTACCATTAAAAAAGCCACGTTTTTGGTCTAAATACGCCGCTCGCACCGACAAGTCAAAAGCATAGACCTGATAGCGAATCAGCAAAGCGCCTTGAACGGGCGCACAACGCCACGCAGCCTTATCCAGCTTTTCGATAGCCACCGGCACACCTTCGCACTCGGCTTGAATCTGTACCAGGTGACGGGCAAATTCGCGCAACATGTAGCTGCCCGGAATCCAACTGGGCAAGCGCAACTCTTGTCCAGCGGGCTGCGGATGCGCTATTTGCAGGCTGACCTCAAACAAATGCGCGGTTGGTGAGCGCGGAAAAACACGGTAATAAATGAACTCTGTTGTCATGATGTTGCCTGAATACGACGACGCTATAGTCGGATTACTGAATCTTTAAAATAAAAGATATATAAAATCATATGCTTAATAATTATAAAAATATAATTATTGAGTAATCCTACTATAATATGTTTTTTATGGCTGACCCCGCCAGAAGTATCGCGTTAATTTTTCCCCAGCGGCTTTTTCAGTGGCAGGTTCAGGAATTGCCCAGCCCATACGCATCAACTTAAGCCCGCGTCATTTTATCCCTCATGAGGTCTGCGATGCGGACGGGTGGCTGAGTGGTTGAAGTAATTGCGCCGTATTGGGGT
>DYPD01000026.1:0-20982 GCA_020720115.1 Thiomargarita sp.
ACGTGAACGAGCATCTCGAACGCATGGAAAAATTCAAGCCGCTGTTTCCCGAATACGCAGATAAAAAAGCCTTTGGCGCAGTGGCAGCGATGGTCATCCCCAAGGAAGTGGCGAAATATGCGTATCGCCAAGGTTTTTTCGTGATTGCGCAACAGGGCGAGTCGGTGGTGATGTTAAATGACGATAAATTCACTCCTACGGCCTGGTGATGCTGGCAGATGCCACTGTTTGTCGGGGAACTTAACAACCACTGTCTAAAAGACGGTTCGCTATTGACCAACTTGAGTTCATACTGACACCCAGTGGCGAGGGCTATCCATTTAAGCCGCTATACTGGGTTGTGGAATTGAACGGATATGGCGAAAATCGCGCTTTGAATTGTGGATGTTGTTGAGTGTTTAGAACCGACAAGTTGCTAAAGCCTGTCAGGTTTGCTTGGAGAAAAAATCATGCCCAAATATCTGAATCCTTACACTGATTTTGGTTTCAAAAAACTATTTGGTGAGGAAGCCAGCAAAGAGTTGCTCAGCGATTTTCTTAATCAATTGCTACCGCCCCAACATCAGATTGCAGAATTGCATTTCAAAAATACCGAGCAATTGCCGGAAATGTTCCCAGAACGGCGGGCGATTTTCGATATTTATTGCATCAGCGCGGACGGGGAACGCTTTATTGTTGAAATGCAGAAAGCCAAACTGCGTTTTTTTAAAGATAGGTCTTTATTCTACGTCACTTTTCCGATTCGGGAACAAGCGGAAAAAGGTCAATGGTTGTTTCGCCTATCGCCGATTTATTTTATCGCTATCTTGGATTTTGAGCATGACGAAGCTGATGAACGCCGCAAGTTCTGCCGCGATGTGGCTTTGCGTGATCAGGATGGAGACTTATTTTTTGATAAGCTGAATTTTAAGTTCCTGCAAATGCCGCTGTTTCACAAGCAGGCGCATGAACTGCAAACGCATTTCGATAAATGGGTTTATTTTCTCAAAAACCTGGAGAATTTCGACCATATTCCGGCGATTTTGAATGAGCCGATTTTCCAGAAAGCCTTTCATATCGCCGAACTTGCCAATTTGAGCCGCGAGCAATACACGGCTTATGAGCAAAACCTGCTCGATTATTGGGGGGTGAGAGCGGCACTGGATACCGCCAGGGAAGAGGGCAGGGAGGAAGGTAGGGAAGAAGGTAGGGAAGAGGGTGCGCAAGAAAAAGCCCTGGAAATTGCCCGCGCCTTGAAACAGAGCGGTTTGTTGGCGGCACAAATCGCTGCCGTGACCGGCTTGCCGCTGGACACAATTGAACGCTTGTAGGCATTATCGCCCTCACCGCCAACGCCGACGAAGCCGCCTTGCGCGTTGAGGTCACTGCGGGCAAGTGCATCTTACTTTTGCCTGTGTTTGGCTTTTAATGTTACCTTTAGCATTTTGCTGATAATCCAGCAGACCAGCGCTTAATTTTTCCCATCCCCCTGTTTTTAAGGAGCTTCCCATGCAGAAAATCCGTAAAGCTGTGTTCCCGGTTGCGGGTCTTGGTACTCGTTTTTTGCCGGCAACGAAAGCCAGCCCAAAAGAAATGCTGCCCGTTGTAGATAAACCGCTGATTCAATATGCAGTTGAGGAGGCACTAGAAGCGGGCATTGAACAAATGATTTTTATCACCAGCAGCAGTAAGCGGGCGATAGAAGATCATTTTGATCGTAACAGTGAACTTGAAAACGAGTTGCGTGCTCGCGGCAAATTTGAACTGCTGGATATGATCCGTTTTCTGGTGCCTGATGGCGTGTCTTGCATTTACATTCGTCAGCCAGAAGCCCTGGGTTTGGGACATGCGGTACTGTGCGCGAAACCGGCTGTGGGTAATGAACCCTTTGCTGTCATACTGGCAGATGATTTGATTGATGGCGGTGAACAAAGCTGTTTGGGACAAATGGTGGATTTGTATGACAAACACGGCGCGGGCGTGTTGGCTGTGGAAAGAATTGATCGGGCAGAAACGGGTAAGTACGGTATCGTTGAACCTAAAGCCATGTATGAGCGCGTCAGCGAATTAGCGGGCATTATCGAGAAACCCTCGCCGGATAAAGCACCTTCGGATTTAGCAGTGGTTGGTCGTTATATTTTGAACCCGGATATTTTTGATCATCTGCAAACCATTCCTAAAGGAGCGGGGGGAGAAATTCAATTGACCGATGCGATTGCTGCGCAAATTGAACATAAAAGCCAGGTATTGACCTATGAATTTAGTGGAAAACGCTTTGACTGTGGCAGTAAACTGGGTTATCTCAAAGCCACCACCGAGTTTGCTTTACAACATCCCAACTTGCGCGAAGCTTTTCGTACTTATTTGCACGCCTTATGTGTTGATAGATTCACCAAGTAATAACAAAAAAATCAATCATAGCAATAGTTTATAAGGTAACCCTGCGATGACTACAACCGCTCCCATAGCCCCCGCTAACGATGTAACACCTCCACCACCAGCTACGCCGCCTAAACCAGTGGAAACGGTGCAGTTTGATAATATCAACCGCGCTAAATTAGTGCGCGTGACCAATGACGCCAAAGGTGATGAAATATTGCAGGCTTTAGGCTTAACAACTCAACCTAAAGCTTTGATTACTATTTCGGGTGGCGCCCAGTTGCTCGATCAAAAAACCACGTTAGATGAGCATCTGGATAAACGCCTAACGCAATTATTCAGTCGTGGCATTGCTCGAACCGCAGCGGATATTGGTGCGGCTTTGATTGATGGGGGGGCGAATTCTGGCGTGATGGCAATGATGGGGCAAGGCGTTGCAGATCGCGGTTATAAATCGCCCTTGATTGGCGTGTTACCAGCGCCTTTGGTGCGTTATCCAGGCAGTGCCGATATTCCTCCACAACTGCAAGCGCAAGCTGCTGATTTAGAACCTAATCATTCGCATTTTGTGTTAGTGAATACGCCGCAGTGGGGAGGGGAAACCAATGTCATGTATCATCTGGCAGAAGCGATAGCACCCAGCATTCCGGCGCTGACAGTGCTGGTCAACGGCGGCGATCTGGCGTGCGAAGAGGTGCTGCGTAGCGTGCGCTTGGGGTGGCCTGTTATTGTGGTTTCTGGGAGCGGGCGTTTAGCAGATGAAATCAGCCAATTATACCAGGAGCAAACGGATTTCATTCCAGACCCACGTTTAGCAGAAATTATCAACGATGGGCATATTTTTCTATTACCCGTAGATGCACGAGTAGAAGAACTAGAACGCATGATTCGCCGTTTGTTACGCGGCGATTCTACCCTACGCTTAGCTTGGGAGCGGTTTGCGATTTATGACGCCAATGCCAATCGCCATCAGAATAGCTTTAAAAGCATTCAATTCAACATTCTTCTATTGGGCGTGTTAGGGACTTTTCTTGCGCTGTTGCAAGCCAGCATGAATGAAATGTTGTTTTTGGTCAAAGCCGACAGCGCCTGGGAATTGGCATTAGACTCAACCGTATTACCGCGTTGGTGGATGAATTTTGTGCGCTGGATTTTTCTCAGAACCGGATTCATTATTGAGCAGTTTACCAACCTATTGCGCTATGTGATTATCGTTATTCCAATCATAGCAACCGCTATGTTAGCGGCGGCTAACCGCTTTAATGCGGGTAGTAAATGGCTGTTGTTGCGTGGCACGGCAGAAGGCGTCAAGCGCGAGATTTTTCGCTACCGCGCCAAAGCTGAAATCTATAACCAGCAAAACACCCACCCGCCGAAAAAATCCCGCGAAGCACGGCTGGCACAAGAATTACAAAATATGAGTAGCCGTTTAATGCAAACGGAAGTCAACATCTCGGCTTTGATGAACCATGATGGACCTATTCCTCCGCAATACAGCACCGCCCCTGGCGACGATGGATTTACCCACCTGAGTCCAGAGCAATATTTAAGCTATCGCATAGAAGACCAATACAAATACTACCGTTCAAAAACGCAGAAACTGGAAAAACAACTCAAGCGCCTACAATGGTTGATTTATATCGTTGGCGGTATAGGTACATTGCTGGCGGCTTTGGGTTTAGAATTGTGGATTGCTTTAACCGGTTCTTTGGTAACGGCATTAGGCACTTATCTGGAATATCAGCAAATTGAAAAAACCCTTTTAACTTACAACCAAGCCGCCACTGATTTAGCCAATGTACGCGGTTGGTGGATCGCACTTGCTTCGGCTGAACAAGAAGAACAAAGCAATATTGATATGCTGGTACAACAAACTGAACGTATTCTCTATGGTGAGTTCAGCGGTTGGATGCAAGATATGCAAGACGCCTTTGATGCACTGCGTAAAGAACAAGAAAAAGCCCTGAAAAATTCTGAACAACAAGGCATTGACGTAGGTAATCCGCACTTGCAAAAAGATAACAACCCGGCGCTTACTCACAGTGCCGAGACCGCTACGCCGTCTTTGGAACATAGCTCAGTGCTACCTGATGCAAAACCGAGCTAAAAAGTCATTCACCTGATGTCTAGCCCGCGTTTTATCCGCCCTCTGATCTATGGCATTGCCACGCTGATCACTGCCTTGCTGGCTGCCACCATGCTGTACAATGGCTGGCAGCTTTACCAGCTCAACAGCAAAGATGGCGGCGATGAGATAACCCGGTTGGCGGAACAAGATGCGTGGCTGATCGTAGAGCGCCTGAGTGTTTATCAGGCAGTGCTGGATCACTGGGCAGAACAAGCGGTTGTACATGATCTGCTACGCGCTGCCAAAATACCGAGCCTTCAGGAATGGGCGCACAATGCTCAAAGCCTGCTGCCGGGTGCGGTAGGTTTGTCCCTGCTAAATGCTCAAGGAGAAGTGCTGGGTGACACAGGCACGCATCTATTGACTGCACAGTGCCAAGCGGACTTGAAAAATCTCTTAAAGCCCAGCTACTTGCGTTTACAGCCGATGCCCGCTTGGCTGCATTCCTTGCCTAATACTGAAAAGCAGCATATTGATTTTTATGCGAAAGTAGAGGATCGGCAGCAAGTGCTCCTGGGTTTCTTGGTGCTCAGTCTGTCTACCGATATTTTGGATAACCTGTGGAATAAATTGGCGCTTACTCGGCAAACTGCTGTCTATGTGCGCGTTCTTGATGGCAAAGACCAGCCAATTCATACCCTAAAAGGACCGTTGGTCTCGCCAAAAACGCTGACGCCAGCACAAAATCAATGGACCCAAACGCGCAAAATTCGCCTTTATCCAACTGCTTGGCAACTGGAAATCCGTCAGCTTCCCAAAGAAGATTATAGCCTTTTGATTATCTTGTTTATTTCTCTGTCTGCTGGCGGCTTATTAATGATTGGCGTGGTTATCGTCACGCAACGTTTGTTGGCTAAGGATTATTTATCAGACATTGAAGCCGTCAAAGAATTGCTGGCGCATGTTGCAGAACTGCGTCCGGTGCAGGATTTTTCCCTCGCGCCGCGTTTGCAGGAAACCGCTAAAGTATTCGCCGCGATTCGCCCGACCGCAGAAAAGCTTCAGCGCGAACACCAAAAGCTACAACAATTGAGTCGCACCGATGAATTAACCCTGCTCGCCAATCGCCGTCCTTATCGGGAGGCTCTGCTACAAGCCATGCAGCAAGCCAACGAAGGCGTCTCTGTGTGTTTGGTCTTGTTGGATTTAGATGGCTTTAAGCAACTCAATGATAAAGCCGGTCATGCAATGGGGGATGAAATATTGAAATTGCTGGCGGGCAAATTACGCGAACACAACCGCAGCGGCGATTTGTGTGCACGACTCGGCGGGGATGAATTTGCTGCTATATTCTTCGGTGTGAATACAGAGTTTGTTAGTCAATGGCTAGAGCGCATTCGCAACCGCTTTATGCAGGCACAGCAAGAACAATTCTCACACTGCCCACAGTGTACACTCAGCGTTGGCTTTACCTTTATCCAGGGCAACAATCCAGAAGAAGATGAAGAAAGGGCTTTTCGTCGCGCTGATCATGCGCTCTATGATGCGAAAAAAGCGGGTAAAAACACCTTTCGCCAAGGCTAAAAGCCAAAAATCTTCTGGATTATTTAAAAATCTAGCCGTTTTACCCAACCAATTGTTAAAATCCTTTCCCAAGTTTGTTTGGTTGATTGACTCACCGTTAGCGCCTGTTGCGCTAGCCCAGTTTTTAGCTCCCACTGGAACTCATTATGGACACTAAGCCACAAACCGAAGCACTTGATTCTATTGTCTTTGCTTTCCAAATTATGGAACGCCAAACCCGTCAAGTTGCGGAAAAAGTGAATAAAACCAGTAGTGCTAGTCAGCGCATTACCAATACCACCAATCTAATTATTCGGGCTGCTTTTATTACCGCAGTGGTTTTGACACCTTTTTTGTTTTACATGATTTATACCTTAACCTTAGACATGTCGAGAATCAGCCTCATGATGCGCAGCATGGATACGCACATGCAAGGAATGCGTGGGCATTTCGATACCGTCACTGTCAATGTTGAGCAGATGCGTAAAGATGTCAGCGATATGAGTCAAGATGTTGCCAGTTTGCCGCAGATAGACACCAGCGTTACCGGGATGCGTCAAACTTTATCCAGTATGACCGGCACTATGCAGCACATGCGCACCAGTATGGGCGGTATGACCCATGACATGCAGCAAATGACGCAACAGGTCGGCAGTATGAACCAGGTCTTTTCTTATATGAATCAAGCGGTATTTTTTATACGCCACAGCGTCGAAACTCTCAGCCGCCCTGCGCGACTCATGCCGTTTAACTGGTAAATGGATAAGGATTGATTCTGATGCAAGAAGAACACAGCAACACTGCGAATGATGGGCAATGCGATACGCGCCATGCACAATTAGAACAAATTGCCTGTAACATTATGAACAGCTTTGGGCAGCTATTCACCCATCAAGAACAAGTCATGATTCGCATTGGACGGCGCACCACGCAAATTGTGCGCTTTACCATGTTTGGCTTGGTGATTATCATCGTTGCCATGCTGTTTTTGGTGTATACCTTTACCTCCAAAATGGGCAGTATCACCAGCAGCATGGATAATATGTTGAACAACATGGCACAAATGCCGCAAAATTTTGGGCGCATTGCGCAAAATATGCAGAACATGGAACAAGCTGTCAGCGCCATGCACCGCTATGTTGCAACCATGCCTAATATGAATCAATCCGTAAGTGGCATGGGGCAAGACATGCAGACAATGAATGTTGATATGGGACAAATTCAACAAAATATGCTGACCATTGAGCAGCAAATGCAGATAATGCGCAAAGATATGCAGCAAATGAACGGCAAATTCATTGATCTCAATGCCGCAGTCGGGAGCATGGGGCATGATGTCAATCAAATGTCGCGTCCCTTAGTCCATGCTTCCTGCGCCTTGAAATCAATCCTAATGCCCATATTCACGCGCCCACCAAACCAGTTTCTAGGTTTTTTCAAGCATCAATAAAAGAAGCAGAGCACAAGATGTTTAATCTACTCGTTTTACATGGACCTAATTTGAATTTACTCGGTGTGCGTGAACCTGGTCATTATGGTACGCAAACCTTGGTAGACATTAATCAGCGTCTAAAACAAATAGCACAAACGGCTGGACATCAATTAGAAAGTTTCCAAAGCAACGCAGAAAGCGCGTTAATTGAACGTGTTCATGCAGCATACCGGCAAGTAGATTTTATCTTGATTAATCCAGCCGCTTTTACACATACCAGCGTAGCTTTGCGTGACGCACTGCTCGGCGTAGACATCCCTTTTATTGAGGTGCATTTGTCTAACGTCTATGCGCGTGAATCCTTTCGCCAACAATCGTATTTTTCCGATGTCGCCATCGGCGTCATCACGGGTTTGGGCGCTCAAGGTTATGCACTTGCCCTGCAAGCCGCCCTATCATACTTATCCAACCGGACATAAACACAAATGGATATTCGTAAAATCAAAAAACTCATTGATTTAGTTGAAGATTCAGGCATTGCCGAGATCGAAATTCACGAGGGTGAAGAATCGGTGCGTATCAGTCGCTACAATCCGCATCCAGCCCCCGTCACTTACGCCGCCCCACAACCCTACATGCCCGCAATGCCCGCTCCTGCAATACTGGAAGCAACGCCCGCCGCGTCCGCAAAAGCTGCGCCAGCGGACAATCACGCTAAAGCCGTAAAATCGCCAATGGTCGGAACTTTCTACCGCTCCCCCTCACCTGCCAGCAAACCTTTCGTTGAAGAAGGACAAAAAATCCACGACGGAGACACCCTGTGCATTATCGAAGCAATGAAAATCCTCAATCAAATTACCTCAGATCGCACCGGTACACTGACCAAAATTTTGGTTGAAAACGGCTCCCCAGTTGAATTTGATCAACCCTTATTCATTATCGAATAGCGGCAGCCTGCCTTTGCGGCTGAAGCGCCACCAAACACAGATACCACTATGCTGACTAAAGTTGTGATTGCCAATCGGGGCGAAATCGCCCTGCGTATATTAAGAGCCTGCCGAGAACTGGGCATCCGCACTGTCGCCATCCACTCCACCGCAGACCGCGACCTCAAGCATGTGCGCCTAGCAGACGAATCCGTGTGCATAGGACCGCCAGCCTCCATCACCAGTTACTTAAACATCCCCGCCGTCATCAGTGCCGCCGAAGTCACAGATTCCGTCGCCATACACCCAGGCTATGGATTTCTATCCGAAAACGCAGATTTCGCCGAACAAGTTGAAAAAAGCGGCTTTGTTTTTATTGGACCCCGCCCCGAAACCATCCGCTTAATGGGCGATAAAGTCTCCGCCATCAAAACCATGAAACTCGCTGGCGTACCCTGCGTGCCTGGCTCTGACGGACCGCTAGGCGAAGACATGGAAGAAAACGCACGACTGGCACGCGGCATTGGCTATCCAGTGATTATCAAAGCCTCCGGCGGCGGCGGCGGGCGCGGGATGCGCGTGGTACACAGCGAGGCGACGCTTGCCAGCGCCATTTCCCTGACCAAAACCGAAGCCGCCAGCGCCTTTGGTAACGATATGGTATATATGGAAAAATACCTTGAAAATCCAAGACATATAGAAATCCAAGTGCTTGCTGACACACACGGCAACGCGATTCATTTAGGCGAACGCGATTGCTCCATGCAGCGCCGCCATCAAAAAGTCATTGAAGAAGCCCCCGCCCCCGGCATCAGCGAAGAAATCCGCAACAAAATCGGCGGGCGTTGCGCCAAAGCCTGCCAAGAAATCGGCTATCGCGGTGCAGGCACTTTCGAGTTTCTTTATGAAGGAGGAGAATTTTACTTCATAGAAATGAACACCCGATTGCAAGTAGAACATCCAGTCACAGAACTCATTACCGGCGTAGACATTGTACGCGAACAACTCATGATTGCCGATGGCGAAGCCTTATCTCTTACTCAAGCACAAGTTAAAATTCAAGGTCATGCGCTAGAATGCCGAATCAATGCCGAAGACCCACAAAACTTCATGCCCTCGCCCGGTTTGATTAGCCGCTACCACGCCCCTGGCGGTCCTGGCGTGCGCGTAGACACGCACATTTATGCCGGTTATAAAGTGCCGCCCTATTATGATTCCATGATTGGCAAACTCATTACCCATGCCAACAATCGAGAATCCGCCATTAACCGCATGTGCATTGCCTTAGATGAAATGGTCATTGACGGCATTAAAACCAATATCCCATTACATCAACGCTTGCTTAAGGATTCAGGATTTCGCGCTGGTGGCACCAGCATTCACTATCTGGAAAAGAAACTGGCGATGTAGAGAAACAGGTAGATTGCTGAGTGACAACTACCTTATAAAGCATCTTAAACACAGATTAAAGGAGACTAGAACAATGACCCCTGACGAGAAAAAACAACAAGTGGCTTATGCCGCTTTAGAACATGTAGTAGAAGATACCGTAATCGGTGTGGGTACTGGCAGCACCGCCAATCATTTCATTGATGCGCTGGCAACCATCAAGCACAAAATCGAAGGCGCGGTGGCGAGTTCTGAAGCCACTGCACAACGCTTAAAGAATCACCATATTCCTGTATTAGAGTTGAATTCAGTTGCAGAAATCTCAGTGTATATTGATGGTGCAGATGAAGCCACGCGCCACTTGCATTTAATCAAAGGCGGTGGCGGTGCTTTAACGCGAGAAAAAATCGTCGCTGCTGTGAGCAAACGCTTTGTGTGTGTAGCAGATGACAGCAAACTGGTAGATGTCTTAGGCAAGTTTCCACTGCCTATTGAAGTCATTCCCATGGCACGCAGCTATGTTGCACGAGAACTGGTTAAACTCGGTGGTAAACCCTACTGGCGTGAAAACTTCATCACGGATAACGGCAACATGATTTTAGATGTCCACAACTTAGAAATTCTTGATCCCGTTGCTTTAGAAACTGAATTAAACCAAATTACCGGTGTGGTCACTAATGGCTTATTTGCACGACGCCCAGCAGATTTATTAATGCTCGGTTCAGATAAAGGCGTATTAGTGATTGATTAGGCGATGCAATGAGTGCTTTTCTTATAACAACCCACCGCTAGTAGCACCCACTAAAAGACGGCTTGATGCCGCATCTCAATTAAAGTTTCCAGGTTTTAGGCGCCTGGAAACTTTGGCTCGGTCGAATAGGCTGTGCTTAATCCGACCTATGTCGCTTCAATATTCAACACACCCAATGAAGACTTCTGCCGAGCCATGTACAATGGTGGCTTGTAGGGGGTTTCGTTTTTTGTTAGGTTTTGATTAAGCAGAGGTTTTTATGTCACAGGCGGCGCAAACCGCAGCAGCGCCCTTGCGTTTAGGGGAATTATTGCTCCAGGCGGGCTTGATTAATGCGCAGGATTTAGCGCGTGGTTTGGATTTTCAGCAGCGCTTTGGTGGGCGGCTGGGTGCGGTGTTGGTGCGCATTGGGGCGATTTCTGAGGATAGTCTGTTGCTGGTGTTGAGTCAGCAGTTAGGCTTGCCGGTGTTGGAGCAGGCGCAATTGCCACAGGAAGCAGCGCCTTTGTTGGCAGTGATTGAAGCGAGCGGGGTGGAAAAAGACTGGTGGCTGGATCAGCAAATTTTGCTCTGGCAACCGCAGCCAGAGGCGGACATGCTGTATTGCCTCGCCCGTGATCCGCTGAATGATAGTCTGCATGAGGTGTTGGAGCGGTTGTTTTGGCAGCGTCCGGTGACCTGGTGTTTGGCGCGAAATCAGGATATTGACCGGCTGCTGGATGTGCTGGAACACAGTGATCAGGGTGGGGAGTTTGGTAGTTTTGACGACGTCGGGCATTTGCGCGAGTTGGCAGAAGGGGCGCCAGTGGTGGAGTTTGTCAATAATATGTTGTCGCAAGCCATTGACCAACGCGCTTCGGATGTGCATGTAGAGCCGGAAGATCGGCAATTTTATGTGCGTTATCGGGTGGATGGGGTGTTGCATGAGCATTTGAGCCTGCCGCGTGAGCGGTTTGGCGCTATTGCTTCGCGCATTAAACTGATTGCTGGGTTAGACATTGCCGAACGCCGTTTGCCGCAGGATGGGCGCTTGAATATTCGCGTCAGTGGGCAGGAATTGGATATTCGTGTGTCTACGCTGCCGGGCGTGCATGGCGAATCGGTGGTGATGCGTTTGTTGCCGAAGGAGCGGGAAACCAGTCGCCTGGAGCAACTGGGTTTTGCGCCCGATCATTATCAGCTTTTTACCCAATGGGTGGGCGAACCGCACGGGATTATTCTGGTTACAGGTCCGACCGGTTCGGGCAAGTCCACCACCCTGTACGCGACCCTGGATGCGATTAACGACCGCAAGCGCAAAATCATCACGGTAGAAGACCCGGTAGAATATCAGTTGCCGCATGTTACCCAAGTGCAGGCGCACAGCGACATAGGGTATAGCTTTGCGCAGGCACTCCGCGCCATTTTGCGCCAGGACCCAGACATTATCATGATCGGCGAAATCCGCGACCGCGAAACCGCCGAAATCGCCATTCAAGCCTCGCTGACGGGGCACATGGTGCTCTCTACCCTGCACACCAACGACTCGGTCAGCGCCTTTACGCGCTTGATTGACATGGGCGTAGAACCGTTTTTGGTAGCGACCTCGGTGCGAGCGGTGCAAGCGCAACGCTTAGTGCGCGTGCTCTGTCCGCATTGCGCCACGCCAAGCGAACCGCTGCCGGAAATTGTCGCCGCCACGCAAAGCATTTTGCCGCTACAGTTTAAAGACATGCCGCCCAACTGGAAGCAAGCGCAAGGTTGCGAACAGTGTCGGCACAGCGGCTATCGCGGGCGCGTCGGCATTTACGAGTTGACCTATTTGACGCCAGAGTTGCAAAGCTGTGTGCTGCAACGCACCCATGCGCGGCAAATGCGCGATCTCGCCAGCCAGCAAGGTTACCGCACGCTACGCCAAGACGGTTGGATTAAAGCCTGGCAAGGTATCACCAGCGTGGAAGAAGTGTTGCGCGCGACTGAAAGCACCGGACATTGAACCAGGACAGAATTATTCTTTCACAATCATCTACATACAGGGTACAGGAAATCAAAATGCAGTTAAATAATGGACAAATCCGTCATTTGCGCGGACTGGCGCATCATCTTAAACCGGTATTGATGATCGGCGATAAGGGCTTAACTGAGGGAGTGCTGGCTGAACTTGAGCTGGTGTTAGAAACGCACGAGTTGATTAAGGTGACTATTGCAGACAGTGATCGTGAAGTGCGCCGTGCGCTGAGTGAGGAATTGTGCCAGCACAGCGGCGCAGGGCTGGTACAGGTGATTGGTAAAATCAGTGTGCTTTATCGTCCGGCAAAACAGCCAAAGTTGTCGCTATCCGATTGAGTTATGCGCTGTGCCAACAAGCTGTTGGTACAGTTGTAGGTAGGCTTGGGCGCTGCGCCGCCAGCTAAAATCGCGCTGCATGGCGTTGCGTTGGAGGCTTTGCCAAAGCCCACGTTGGCGATAGAGCACCAGGGCGTATTGGGTGGTTTGTAGCAGTGCGTCAGCGTCCTCGTGATCAAAAACAAAGCCAGTGGCGCTGCGGTTATCTAAGTTTGCAGGCGTGACGGGCGTGACCGTATCTGCCAGCCCGCCTGTGCGCCGCACAATAGGTAAGGTGCCGTAACTCATGCTGTACATCTGATTCAAGCCGCAAGGCTCAAAGCGCGAGGGCATGAGGAAAATATCAGCGGCAGCTTCAATGCGGTGCGAGAGGTTTTCGTTATAGCCCAAGGTGACGCTGACCTGTTGCGGGTAGCTTGCTGCTAACTGGCTAAGTGCCTGTTCTAATTTTTTGTCACCGCTACCCAAAATCACAAACTGGGCGCCTTCTGCCAAGATTTGCGGCAACACTTTAACCACCAAATCAATGCCTTTTTGTTCAGTCAAGCGCGTGATACAAGCCAACAAGGGCGTTTTTGCTTCTAGGTTTAAGCCCAACCGCCGCTGCAATTCCTGCTTGTTGTGCGCTTTGCCGCGCAGGTCTTTGCTGCTGTACTGAGCAAACAAGCGGGTGTCAGTGGCAGGATTCCATTGTTGTTCGTCAATGCCATTGAGTAAACCCGTGAGGCTATCGCGGCGATTGTGCAGCAAACCTTGTAGCCCATAACCAAATTCTTCAGTTTGAATTTCTTGCGCATAGGTGGGGCTAACGGTGCTGAGCCAGTCGGCATAAAAAAGCCCGGCTTTCAGAAAAGACACCAAACCGTAAAATTCCAAGCCTTGAATGCTGTAACTTTCCCAAGGCAACCCTAGCGAAGGCAAGGACTTTGGTGTAAACACGCCCTGGTAAGCCATGTTGTGGATGCTGAGTAAAGTCGGCGGCTGTTTGCCTGGCATATAGCGCTGATAAGCAGGCGTTAGGCTCGTTTGCCAATCATTGCAATGAATGAGTTGCGGATGAAAATCCAGGTTATGCGCGATTTCTGGCGTTGCCAGCAAGGCGGCAGCTTTAGATAAAGCTGCAAAACGCAAGTCATTGTCACGCCACTCTAATCCCTGCGTATCATGGTAGGGATCGCCCGCACGTTGGTAGAGCGACGGGCAATCCAGCACATAAACAGGCGTTTCGCCATCGGGCATTTTGCCAAAGCGCAAACGCGCCGCTTCAATCCCTGGCAGCAAGGGCAGTAGCAAGCCAGTATCGCGTGTGCCAATAGCATCCAACACACAGGTATAAGCAGGTAGCAGCAAACGGGCATCCACCCCTAATTGGCGCAAAGCCGCCGGCAAAGCCCCGCTGACATCCGCTAAACCGCCGGTTTTAACCAGCGGATAGGCTTCTGAAGTGACAAAGAGCGTGTGCATAGAGTTAGGTGTACTGACGTTCGTAAGCAGCAGCGGCAACTTCAGCCGAATACAAAGCAGCCAAATCAAGCACAGGCACTTTGCGCTCCTCATATTGGAAACAAGACATGGAAAACAACGGCCAAAAATCATTATTATCCGGCAAGCTGGTCATATGTGCGTCTTCAACACGCACCATAAAGGGCATATTTGCCAGATGAATAGCGGCGTATTCTAAAGGTTTTTTAGGGGCTTTTTGATACACGGTGAGACCAACAATTTTACCCGATGAATCAGTCAATGAGCTTCCAGTAATTAACGTAGCGATATTAATGACTGGCAAAATATGTTTTTGAAACAACATTAATTGATGGCAATGCGAAGGCGTTAAAGGCAACTCGAATAACTCCGGTGATAAAATGATCTGCGACATTTCATGCAGTGGCACTGCCGCCCAATGATTATTACCCAAATCCAATAACCAAGCACGCTCTGAAGCAATTTTCTGGGCAGCTTCTTTGGCAGCAGGATCAAATCTCATGTCTCCACCTTCTTCAAGCAAGCATTAAGGTAAAAATGCAAGTTCTTCTGCATCAAGAAGCTGTTCTTCCGCGCTTTCGTTAGTCACTATAACAGGCTCTGTATCCGCATTCACATGAGGTATATTCAGTTCTTCTTCTTGTTCTTCAATCTCTGTCATATGCGCTTCGGCATAAGCACTTAAATAATTCAATAAAGCTTCGCTATCAGTAATACAGGCGATTTGCGTACCCTCATAAAGCGCAAGATGATGCAAAGGCGAGTAAGGCAGACGCATTGACGGAGGTAACGGGAAAACCGGTAAAAAACGCACCTCATCAAGCGGCACCACCTCCTCACAAGTAATGCCAAAGATAGCATCAACCCCCGCTTCCAAAAGTACACAAAGCAAACGCTTTTCAGGCAAATAATCCAGAACCTCTAAGGTATCCGACAAACTGAACACCGGATATTGCTGTTCACCGTAACTAATCCAGCCCATAATACCAGCCAGAGATTCTTCAGGTTTTACTGAAGTTTCTACGTCTTCAATGACTTCCACAACACGAATCTCCCGTTGCTTAAACAAGAGCTTCATTTTGTCAAAGGTGAGCATGACGTAAAATTCAATCCGCGCCATGATGGCTACTCAAGCAAATGTGCGTGCTGCAATTAACGTTTTAGAGCTTCGCCGATATACCCCAGCAGCTCAGTGTTTTGATAAGGTTTAGTCAGATAACGAGAAACCCCTGCTTCTTTTGCCAAACTGCGATGCTTCTCAGTAGTACGAGAAGTAATCATGAAAATCGGAATGCTCTTAGTCGCATCATTAGCACGAATATGTGCAGTTAATTCAATACCATTCATGCGCGGCATTTCCATATCCACTAACATCACATTAGGTTTCTTTTGTCCAACCAACTCTACAGCTTCCAATCCATCTTTTGCCAAGATAGCCTCGTAACCTTCATCTTCAACCAATTGCGATAAAGATTTACGCACGCTTAAAGAATCATCCACAATCATAATACGCGGCACACCAGCGACACTAACAGGACCACTACTGACTTCGCCTTCACCCACTGACATAGAAGACATAAGGGTTTGCGAAGGTGAGCGCAACAATTCAGGTAAATCTAACAGTGCTACTACGCTACCATCACCTAAAATAGAAGCACCAGAAACTCCCCGTACTTTTTTCACATATTTACCCATGCCTTTAGATACCAAGTCACGACTATCTAATAAAGCATCTACCAATACCGCTGTGGTTTTACCTTCTTCATGTACCAGCACCAGCGGGCGGGTTTCATTTTCTGATACGGGTGCTACATTAGTAACATTCAATAATTCACCCAGCGTTGTTACCGGGTAAGCATTCTTATCCATATGGAAACTGATTTTACTACCAATGCGACGAAACTCGCCAGAATCAGCCGCCAAGGCCTGAGTTAAATGGCTAGTAGGTAAAGCGAAGCGTTCTTTACCAACACTGACCAAAAGAACATGCTCTGTTACCAGCGACATAGGTAAAGTCAAACTGATTGCAGTTCCTTGCCCGGTAATAGAATCAATATCCACACTACCTTTCAATTCCAGAATACTGGTATGTACTACATCCATACCTACACCACGACCTGAAATCTGGGTAACACCACCTTTAGTAGAAAAACCAGCAATAAAAATCAAGCGTCCCAATTCTTTTTCAGTCAGTTCTTGATTTTCTTTAATCAAACCCCGTTCGATAGCTGTGCTGCGAATCTTATCAAAATTCAAACCTTTTCCATCATCTTCGCAACGCACTACAATACTATTACCTTGTCGAAAACAATTTAGAATAACCGAACCACTTTCAGGTTTACCAGCAGCAAGTCGTTCTTGCGGTGTTTCCAAGCCATGATCCACCGAGTTACGCAAAATATGCAGCAAAGGATCAGTGAGTTTATTCAAAACATCACCGTCCATTAACAAATCCCCCCCAACCACGGCAAACTCAGCTTGCTTGTCCGTTGCGCGACAGGTTTGTCGTACAATACGCTCAAGGCGTGCGCCAATATTCTTAATTGGCACCATGCGGGTAGTCATGACAATCTGCTGTAATTCTTTTTGCAAGCGTTCCTGAATAATGAACATACCATCCAGAATGGTCAAATCATTCAAAATGGAAGTGCTGACTTCGCGTGAATCCGCAATAGTTTCAATAAAACTATGGGTTAAGCTATGCAGTTCATTGTATTGTTCAAATTCCAAAGAATCAAAACCACTTTTAGTAGTTTCAAGTTCTGCTTTAGGGACTGGCGCCCCACCACCGATTTGCCGGTGCCGAGCACGCCCTGAAACATCCTGCACATCTACCATAGTTTCCAGATCGTAGCTCTTTTGCTGCATCAGAATTTCTTGCGTATTCAGCGCTTTAGTGCTTTGCATCGCTTGCCGCAGGCGCTCTTGAATCTGCCCGATAGAAATAGACATTTCCCCTACTAAACGCAACAATTCATCAATGGTGCGGGTCGGAACACGCAGACTTTGTTCTGTTTCTCCAGGTGCTGCCGCTGCTTGAGTCGCCGCCCCTGCTACGGGTGCTGCTTGTTTAGATGCTACAGAGGTGGCTTTTGCTATTTCTTCTTTACGTTTCGCAATTTCTTCTGCTGAAACGTTTAACTGCCCGTTATCAATACGATTCGCCCAATCCAGAATTTCTTGCAAAAGCCCTACAGCATTTGCTGGCGGATCATCTTTACCTAACAATGATTCAACCATAATTTCCAGCGTATCCGCTGCTTCAATCATGGTATCCGTTAAAGGCTTGGGAGGCGGCACTGCATTTTCAAATAAATATTCGAGAATATCTTCTAAATGATGCGCAACGCTGGCAATCCCTTTAATACCAATAATATTGGCAGAACCTTTTAAGGTATGTGCAATGCGTTGTGCTAACTTGACATCCTCTTGAACTGGTTCCTTTATAATGCGTTGTAAAGTTGCTGAAAGATCGGCAGCATTTTGCGGTGCTTCCTCTAAGAAAGCTGCTAATAAATCAGGGTTAACGTCTTCTGGTGGAGTAAGAACAACATCTTCAGGTTTAGCTTCGGTTGCACGAGAAGGTTCTGGTTCTTCTTCTGCACCCATACCGCTAGAACTTTGGGATAGATTATTGAGCAGTTGATGCGCTTTTTCATCGGGTAGCGGAGAGGGCCAAAAATCCTCACGCAGGTGATTTAATAAAGCAATAATATTACTGGCAGGCGCTTCTAAGTAAGCATTTACCAATACCGGCCATTTTTCTAATGCAGGTTGCGCCGCTGCTCTGGCAGCTTGATCTTTAGCCGCTAATTCCAGCACATTGGCATTAATAAATTCACAAACTTCCTGAAGTCCGGCTAATCCAACCATTTCTGACGCCATTGCCAAGCGTCCAACTAATTCCGTGTAATTTTCCGTTGCTTCAGCAAAAGCCGTATCCCCATTACCCAGGGTACAGAATTTTGCCAAACTTTCTGCCATATCTTCTTTCGCGCCTTCAATTTCTCCACGCAACATTTCCAGCATTTCACTGTTGCCCAGAGAAATTTGTCCCTCTTCAGGTGCATCAATAGGTTCAGATTCAACTTCCTCAGCTTCTTCTTCAGTTATTGAAATCTCTGTTGCTGTTTCAGCTACATTTTCCGGTTCTATTGAGGTAGATAAAACTGAACCCAACCTTAAAGTGGCAGCTAATTCATTTGCTTGTGTTTCAGATAATGGCGTCAACCATTGTGGATTTCGCAGCAATTCAACTAATGGTGTAATAGACTCAGTTGGTGAGGTTAAATAATTCAATACCAACATGGGCCACTGTTCTAATTGCTCATGCACTGCCTGTCGTTTGGGGGGAGGCTCGGCACTTAGTGCAATGAGGTTATCATTAATGAAGGTGCAGACTCTCTGTAATCCAGTCAGCCCAGCTTGTTCTGATGCGTCCAGAATATCCTGCAAATGCGTACTGTAGGATTCTAGGGCTTCAAAGAAAAGTTCATTTGAATTATCCATAGATACAAAGCTCTCAAGCGCAGTAGATAAAGCTTCCGCTGCATTGAGTAATGCAGCATTCAGAATTTCAATTTGAGTAGGATTACCTAAATCAATATCAGCAACATCCACACTGATTTCGGTAGAGGAGGAAACCATTTGATAGTCAACAGCACTATCTTTAGATGCAGAAATGTTTAATAACGCAGATTTTAACTCAGCAACTTGCTCAACAGGTAGGGCAACCGGCCATTGACTCTCCTGTAAATAAGCAACGAGAGTATTAGCCCCTTCTTCTGGAAGTAAACAATAATCCAGCAATAAGCCAGGCAAAGTAGCAAACTGTTCTTGAACGGATTGCCGTTTGGCTTTAGGCAACATACCCAATGCCAGAATATTTTCATTAATAAAATCAAATACTATTTGTAATTGCTGCAACTGCATCTGTTCAGCCGCGTCGGCAAGTGGCTGCATAGCTTCTGTGTAATTAGATGCAGCTTCCAATAACTCTTCACTTTCATCTTCAGCAGTAACTAAGGTTTCTAATGTTTCAGATAAAGCATCAATAGCAGTTGCCAATATTTCAGAAAAGGGTGCAAGCCTCTCAGCCAGAGCAAAGCTTTGTGCTATATCTGGAGCAACTATTGCGTCTTGTTCCTGTCTTATTTCTAGCTCAGAAAGAACATCTTCATTAAACTCTATTTCATTTGCACTCACCGACAAATCAGTTTTATTTTCTGATATATTCGGTAGCAGCAACAATAGCTGTAATAACGAATTGGAATCTTCAGCCGATAAAGGCGCAGACCAATTCTCATCTTGCAAATGCTTTACAAGGGAAACCGCCCCTTCCGGCGGCAGTAACAAATAATCAAGCATCAGTGCAGGCAAGGCTTCAACAATAGGTTGTGCAGCTTGACGAGAAGCTTGAGGCTGCATACTTAAACCCATAATATTTTCATTTAGAAAAGCACAAATTTGCCCCAATCCATCTAGTTTATTTTCTTCTGCTAAAGTCCAAAAATCCTGCAAATATTCGGTATATTGTCCCGCTGCCTCTAATAATTCTTCACTATCATCTTTAGCCACCAGCATTTGAGCAAAACTTATGGAGAGCGACTCAGATATTTGCGCCAGTGCTTCAGATAAATTAGAAAAAATAACCGGAACATCACCAGACTCAATTTCAGATTGAATTCCAGGTAATTCCTCTTCTTCAAATATTTCCTCGTTTATTTCAGTATTTAAATCATTTGAAGCAAATATATCGTCATCCAAGCACTCTATATTATCTGCAAGTTCCTCACCCAAAATAACGGAACTATCATCTGCTATCATTGATAAAACACCGCTATCAATTACTAAATCCTGTTCAGTTTCAGCAGCATCTAATTCAAAGTCATCAATTTCAGAAGCGAAGTTACCTAGCCTAGTTACTTCATCTGTATCAGAATCATTAAATGATAGCGCATCAACTTCCTTAAACTCTGGTTCAGTTTCAAATTGTTCTAAGCCAACTATTTCACCGTTTTCTTGTACGCAAGATAGTCTTTCTTCCAAGGCATCAATATCTTCAAGTAATGCATCAACTTCAGATGGCTGCATATCCGCAGCAGTATTTTCTGCTAAATCAATAACCTCATCATTATAAAAAACTGGTTCCTGAAATACAGAAGATTCACCAGCTTTGGCTGGTAGCTCTTCATCCTTTTCTTTTTCTATAGTATAAACGCTCAATACGTCAGATGTATTAATGTTTTCTAAAATTTCATCAGTGTTAATGTCACCTAAATCATTATCAATTTTATCTTTTTCAGAATCACCAACTGATGTATCAATATCTTCAAAAAGTTCATCATCATCCATTTCATCTAAATCATTAAACGAAGAGACGTCATCATCCTCAAAATTAGCAAGAGATGTATCAAGAGATTCAAAAAGCTCATCCGTATCTATGCTGTCCTCAGATAAATCAAGATTCTTATCTTCAGTCTCTATAGTGGACTGTGCAGAAAACTCATCAGAGCTGGCTATCAATTCTTCTGTATCAATTTCATCTTTTTCAGAACCGCCAAGCGATGCGTCAATATCTACAATATCTTCAAAAAGTTCATCATCCATTTCATCTAAATCATTAAACGAAGGGACGTCATCATCCTCAAAATTAGCAAGAGATGTATCAAGAGATTCAAAAAGCTCA
>DYPD01000026.1:21082-40012 GCA_020720115.1 Thiomargarita sp.
AAACTCATCAGAGCTGGCTATCAATTCTTCTGTATCAATTTCATCTTTTTCAGAATCACCAAGCGATGCGTCAATATCTACAATATCTTCAAAAAGTTCATCAGCATCTATTTCATCTAAATCATCTGAGTCATTCAACGTTCCGCTAATGTTCTCAATAATATTTAAAGAATTTTCATAAACAAAATTACTTGCATTTTCAGTATCCGTTTCAACTTGAAAGACATCATGGTTTGCACTTTTAACATCAAATAGTCTAATCTCATTAAATTTTTCTATCTCACTAGTGAAGACAAGAGATGCAATCTCCATTAATTCTTCTTCGTTTGCTTCTAATGATGGAGCATGTTCATTCAATTCATTTTTTGTTTCAGAAACCAAAAGCTCCATGTTACCAAGGTCATGAACATCAAGCAAAGTTGATGTTTCCTGCAAAAATTCGTGGTCAGTAGAAATACCACTATTTAACAAAATAACACCTGAGTTTGATGTATTGTCCAATAAACCAGAAAAATTTTTTTCATTAAAAGCATCATAACCATTGGAGGATATATCTTCAGATGAAAAAATATCAGTATCTATTTCTTTGTCCAATGACTCGTACTTATAACCTAGTAAATTGACCTCACCTGTTTCATTGTTTAGATGAACATTTGCTTGAGCCTCCATTGAGGATGGTAAAATTACATCAGTTAAATCATCCTCTTCTACAATTTTACTAAACTGAGAATCAGAACTATCATTTGCAAGTTCTAAATCTATCAACTGCATTTCAGGTGTGTCTAATTGCCAATCCTCTCCTTCTCCCGCATCAGAAAACTGATTATCAATATTGATTTCTTGCATATCTAATTCAATTGCAAATTTTTTTGTGTTTACTTCAAAATATGTGTCTTCAGCAACCACAGGTTTTGGCAAATATTCTTCAAAAACTGCCGCTTTCTCATCCAGTTTTATATTCAAGTTTCCAGCATCAAAAGACTCATTTAAATCTGCTAAAAGGCTGCCGTCAGTAAACTCAGTTGTAATGGAAGCAGTATTAGATGGAGAAAGATTGTCATTATCTTCAATACAAAAATCTGATTGTCCATTCTCATCCAGTTCAATATTCAAGTTTACAGCATCAAAAGGCTCATTTAAGTGTGCTAGAAAGTTGTCGTCAGTAAACTCAGCAATAATGGAAACGACATCAGATGATGAAAGGCTGTTATTATCTTCAAGATAAAAACCTGATTGTTTATTATCTGATTGCTCATTAATTGAAATGCGCTCTTGCTCATCAAAGTCAGGTTCAAGAGGTTCTATCTTAGATTCTGCAAAATCTAATCTCATTACATCTGTATTATCCCCAATTTCTTTATCAGCAAATTCACTCAGTAAAACATTAGATGTATTTTTATTCTCTATATCTTGTTTCTCAAAAGGAGGGGCATTAAGCGGATAGTCAGCATCATCCAATAAATTATCAAAACTTACAGAGTCATCCTGAGATTCAGCAAACTTCTCTTCAATCCAAAATTCCTGTATATCTTGAGTACGATCTAAATCGCCAGCAAACTCATTTTCAATATTGGGTAACTCACCAAACTCAAATTTGACGTTCAAGTTGTCATCAATAGCGCCATCTTGCGCAATTGTTGTTTGCACAGAGAAATTATCTTTTGGGTATTGAGCAGCCTTCATGATGATTCCTGGGCTAAAAGAGTTTGCATAACTTGGCAAGTCTACAAATAGTTCACTTCTAATTTTTCTTTCAAGAGAAGATTTGTGTTCCTCAGCATTATCTTCCAGTAACAAGCATTGAAGATAATTTACTGTAGATGCTGGAATTCTTTCCAATGCAATACACACTTTTTTCCTGAATTCACTAGGATATTTTTCAGTTATTAATGCAATGAGCTGCCGTTGCGTAGCAATACAAAGAAATTGCAGGAAAGGCTGAGTTTGAGGGGACACGGCTGATATTGATTGAATATATTGAATGCATTGTTTAACTGCAACAGAAGCTTGGATGTGAGGAGCTTCCTTGGTTGCAAGCACAGAAAGCCCATCCATAAATAGATAGGCATCCTTAATAATTTTTTGCTGTAAGCCTGCAAACAAGTCAGTCTCAGACATCTTTATAGACCATTCCAGTTGCAATCAACAGTTCTTTGTTGGTAAAGAATTGCCTTGCTGGTTATTTTTAAAGCCTGGATATAATTTTTATTTTCAGGCGGTGGGGAGTTTGAATACACGAACAGAATCAATAAGCTGTTTAGCGTATTCTACCAATTGATCCGTTTGTATTGTTTGTTCTTCTAATTGGCGCCCAGTTTCTTCAGAACTCGTTTGAATTGATAGCGCGTGCTCTCTAAGTTCATTACTGATTCGTGCTTGTTGCTGAGAAGCCATTGCAATTTGTTCAACCACTTTTACTAAATTTGCTGTGGTATCCTGAGTTTCTTTCATCTGTTCACCAGCGCGTTCTGCAAGGCGAGAACCTTCAACTACCTGCTCAATAGTTTTATCCATTGTCGCAATAGTATCGTTCGTTTCAACTTGAATATTCTTGACCAATGCAGAAATTTGCGAAGTTGCATTACGAGAGCTTTCTGCCAAACGCTGTACCTCGTCAGCAACCACCGAGAAGCCACGCCCCGCTTCACCAGCCGCAGCAGCCTGCATAGAAGCGTTTAGCGCCAAAACGTGGGTACGTTCAGCGATGTTATTAATGATGTCAACGATACCGCTAATTTCTTGTGAACGTTCACCCAAACGCTTAATACGTTTTTCTGTTTCGTGAATAGTTTCACGAATTTCACTCATCCCATTTACTGTGCCAGTTACTGTTTCAAGTGCAATCTGCGTAGTACGGGTTGCTTCAGCAGCGATTTCATTACATGATTGCGCAACTTCTGCAATTTTATTCATAGCTTCAGAAGCGGCAGCCAATTCAGTCATAGTTGTGGCTACCACTTCACGCTCTGCTTCAGCCACTTTGGATACATTATAGGCTTGAGTTTTCACCTGATTAGATGCTGCTTCCACTTCGTCTGAAAGGTTGCGTACATTAATAAGCACCTTACTGGTTTCAGATGCCATTTGGTTGATAGCGTCAGCAAGTGGACCCGTTACATCTTCGGTAACAGGTACTTGCACTGTTAAATCTCTTTGAGATAGTTGGAAAGAGGCTTTCAACAATTCAATAATTGAGTTGTTGAGCATTTCATTTTCTTTTTCAGTTTTTGCTAACTGTGTCAGGCGATCATCAAGCAATCCATTAAAAGCCGTACTCAATGTCTGCAATTCATCATTTGTGCGAATATCTGCGCGTGCGGTAAAGTCACCTTCCGCAACTCGGCTCACAATGGCTTCAAGGTGGTTAATCGGACGTGCAAATAAGAATGAGAATAGAAAACCGAGCAAAGCTCCGACAAGCAACACGCCTATACCAATGTACCATGAATTATCACGAATCCCTGCCTTCAAATTTGCTAACTGCTCAAGCGATTCATCCTCAGATAGGTTAGAAAAAATAGCCCAAGATAAACCCGGTACATTCACCGGAGCATAGGCAGATAATACGAAATCGCCTTTATAATCTTCAAACAAGTCGAAACCTGTTACCCCTGCAAGTGCTGCCCTTGCACCAGGGCTTTCAATTGCTTGAAGACCCACAGTTGTATCTTTTTGCTCCATTTTGGAAATTAAGTCTTGCGTTACACCCACAGCTTCAACTTTAGTAATATAATTTTCTTTATCTTCTACAAACTCACGACTGTCATTACGCATCGTGGTATCAGCTCCCACAATGATGGTTTCTCCGGTACGACCAGATTCATCTGGGCGCCAAGAGCGGTCATATGTCATAATGTCGTTAATACGGTCAATAGGTAATTGTAAAATAACCACACCTACCTGTTCTTGACGATCATATACAGGGCAACCTATAAATGCTGCTTGCGTCTGATAAGAGGGTAAGAATTGAGAAAAATCTATCAACTTAACTTCATCGGGTCCTGCGGCTTTTAAGTCTTTATAAATTTGCCCAATACTTAAGTCTGCATAAGGACCATCAGCTAAAGAAGTGGCAAAATCAATTTCTTTTAACGCTGAGTACACAATATTACCCGCATTATCAATTAGAAATATATCTTGGAAGACAAAGCGATTAAGAAAATCAATCAACGACTGGTGATACCTAGTGTGTAGTTCGCTGTAAGATGAACCATCTTGAGCAGCAATAAATTCTTCTTTTGTTCCTAAAGGATTAGGATTATTAGCAATATAGAAATATTGTAAAGCAACAGTCGTATCTGAAAGGTGATCTAATATAGGCGTCATGTTTGGCGCCTGATCTGGATTTAATAATTCATATTCTTGAGCAAACTCAGTTGAATAATAATCCATTAAAGATTCTTTGTAGTCAGCGATAGGAAGTGAGGCTATTTCTTCAGTACTGGGAATAGGTGGACCATCCTGCTCATCAACTTTTGTTCCTGCTTCTTGCAAAAATGTCTGAAAAGATTTGGAAAAATCTCGAATCATCTGTGCAGTTGATGGCTGCTTAGAAAAATACTGTAATTGGTCTGTTACCAATTGAAAATAAGCTTCAACTTGTTGCTTTTTGGCATCCCTAATAGAACTAATGTGACTTTGTGCTTTTTGTTGTAATGCTTGCTCAGCAATTTGTACAGCAACGCCATTAATAAGGTATGCCGTAATTACTACCGGAATTACGGACAATACTGCTGAGCCTAGAAGCATTTTTGTTCTAATCTTCATACCCTAAGTCCTCGTAAAAGTTAGACACTATACGGCAATCTTGGTTGCCAATGCTTGAAAAAAAGCTTCATGATCAAAATTGAACCAAAGCATACCAGTTTGTTCGTATCCGCTGGGGATATAGTCTTTAATAGCGGCGGGTAATGCTGGCAAACTATTTAGTTTGTCGCTTACCCTAAAAGTTTGCCGAGTTGGTAATTCATCTATGGGGATACCAGCAGCTGAGTCGCCTTGCCCAAGCACTAAAAGCATACGCTTTTTTTCTTGCTCCATGGATAAATCTAACAACATTTTTAATTCAAATACAGGGATAAGGTTGCCACGCAGATTTGTTAATCCTAACAACCAATCCGCCGTATTTGGTATCGCACAAATAGAAACCATATCCGTCAGCTCACTGATGGTGTTTTCTGCAATCAACAAACCTATATCTCCAACCTTAAAACTTAAGCGTCGAATAAGTATTTCTTCTTCGATTTTTTCTTGCGTGTCAGCGTCAGGATAGATGAAACGACGTCCTAACGCTTCTGTTGGGTGTAACCAATGGGCTTTCATGATAGAGCCTATAAGTTGCTGCTATTGAGTTAATTTTCTGTCTCCCCAGTTCCTTCAGCAGGCGTAACGAAATTCTGCAAAGGACGAGCATTAAAATGTAGAAGATTAGGTGTACGACCAGGGTAAGAAACCCAGTTACTCACATCAACTTCTGCTGCTATATCATGACGTCCCATAAAGAAACGTACATGACGCATGGTTTTTTTGTGATTGCGACGATCTCGCAAGGTAGATAAGGCACGAGTAGGGGTATCTGTCAATTCAATGGTAGACCAACGTCTATCAAATTCTTCGCGTTCTAAACCATTCAAGGCTGCTAAAGAATCCAAAGTTGCCCCCTTATTATGCCCTTGCAAACGTTCCATAATTGAAAACCAGATAGCCAGCAACGCACGGGCAAAGTTAGGATTATCAGCAAGTGTTTCTCGATGTACTACTAGTACATGGAAGATTTCTTTAGGTACTTCTTGGGTAGAAAAGAGCACTTTTGCTTTCCTCTCAGAAAGCAACTGACCAACAACAGGATTCCAGGTAGCGATACCTGAAACCCGATTTGAGGCAAGCGTAGCAGCTAAATCACCTTCTGAAGTATCAACTATGGAAACTTCATCAGCTCCAATTTGATGACGCAATAGATAGCGGTCTAGCAAATAATGACTGCTAGATAGGTTTTTTAATGCCACAGATTGTCCAGACATGATACTTTCTGTTTCTGGAGAAACCAAAAGCGCATCATTACCAACGCTATAACTACTAATTATAATGACGTCAGTTTCCAGTCCACTGGTTGAAATTTTAGCCAATGTATCTATGTTCGTAGCAACCACAGCCTCAATATCACGGGCAATAAATTTACTTAGTGTTGCGTCGTAGCTTAAATCCCCAATAAATTTAATATTTACATTATATTCTTCACTGTAGACATCAAAAAGTTTCTCGTCATCAGCCAAAAACCAGGGGAGCCAAGGCAAATAGCGCGCAGCAGCAAACCTTAATTCAGGCATATCTCCGACTTTTGATGTCTTTGCATTTATATTTGTACTGCTTTCATCGCTAGTATTTTCTTCATCATCACCGCCACCACCGCCGCCATTGTTCAGCAGATTGCAGGCGGTTAAAAGGGTAAAACTTAGCAACAAAGCAATGATGCGGAAATATGTGGATGTCTTTGCCATCATGAAATTTCCTATTAAAATGAAGCATGAGTCATGTATAGAGTAATAAAAAATTTACTATATAACAAGTTGCTACATAAAGTTAATGCAAAACATTAACTTTATGGGAAAATCAAAAATAAAAACAGCATGATAGCTGGATATTAATTTTTTACCAAGTTATCTTACTGTTTTTGCTTTTTACAAAAAACCGCACAACCTACTGAAAAGCATTGATTTGCTCAACGATTTGCGCAGGCGTATAGGGTTTTTGCACAAGCGATTTGCCACCTTGCATTTCTGCCCACATGCGGTCAGCTTTTTGACCTTTACTTGTCACAAAGACTATAGGTATATTCTTTGTTTTTTCGTTGTGCGTAATTTCGCGGCAAGCCTGATAGCCATCCATTTGTTGCATAACAACATCCATAAAAATTAGATCAGGCATTTCTGCCGCGGCTTTCTCTATTGCTTCCTGCCCTGAACTGGCCGTTATCACCTGATAACCCGCATCAGAAACAATATTTTTCAAATTCAAAAGATCGACAGTGGAATCATCAACAACCATGATCTTATTGATCGCCATACGTCATTCTCCTCGCTGTGCCCAAAATGCCTATAAAAAATGAAATAACCAAGTGAAATCCTATGCTAATGAAAAGAATTTCGATACTATGCTTTACCTTCTTCAAGTTGAGGCAAAAACTTTTTAATCACTGAGTGCAATTGCTCTTGTTCTACAGGTTTGGTCAGGTACAGGGTTGCTCCTGCCATAGTGCCTTTTAATTTATCAAAACGGGAACCTTTACCCGTCAGCATGATAATGGGGGTCAGCTTAAATTGCTTGTTTGCTCGCAAGGTCTTGCAGACTTTATAACCATCAATCCCAGGCATCATGATGTCCAGAAAGATAATATCGTAATCCGTCGTTTTTTGCGTATGTTCTAACGCTTCTTCGCCTGTTTCAGCATAGTCAATGTGCATACCAAACAAACCTAGCTGTATTTCCATTGATTTGCGCACAGCCGCACTATCATCTACAACCAAAGCCTTAATACCTGATTTCTTTGTCTGTTGAGCACTACTTGCTGCATCTAGCAAAGCTGCGCTAGCCTCAGCGTTTAATTCACCCTCGCCACCTACCACTAATTCGGGAACGAATTTCAGTGATTCGATAGTAACCTTATCTAAAGTTTCTAATACTCTTTTTAAGGTTAAAGGCCTACGGATAACGGTTTCTTTTGTATCAGCCGGGGCCTGTTTGCTTATTTTTACTGTGGGTATTTGGCTATTGTGTACACTAAAACTCTTCCATGCTTGAATCGCTTTAGGATCGTCAACATCAACCAATAAAATCTCCGCAGTATTACGTTCCTCAGCACTCACCACTGCGTATTTACGGCTCCGTGAAGCAGCTAATTTAAATATGCTGCCCAAGGTATTCTGCTCATTGGGCGCTAACCCAAACAAGGCTACTTTAAAGGTCTTATCCATCGCTACACTATCCTGATTTCAAATAATAAACCATTATATGCTAGCTATACATTGACTCAGTAGGGTATACGCAAACTCAGTATGTATATCAAGCCTGTTGAAGACAATATACCAAGAGTATACAAAAAATTTAAGCCAACGCCGCCCCGCAACAACACAATTCAAAACTTACATCCTGCTCTGTTTGTATAGGCTTGTCGCGCAATTGCCTGTGTTCCAAAAACCGTAAAGTAATCCTGTGTTTGCCACCACTCATTTCAGGATAATAGAGAGCATCCTGTGGCAATGTAATCCTGATGATTTGGAAAGCTGTTTGTGTATTTAACTTAGCTTGAAAAAAGCCGCCTACAGCAATTTCACTAGAAGGCAACGCATTTTGCCGAGTCAAATAAAGATTCAATTCATTAGCTTCTCGTAATGGCGTAAAACTTGATAACCATTCAAGTAAGTCAGCATGTCGAGCCTTGGCATTTCTTTGCAGCCAATGATGGTAGGCGGGCAAATCAAAGCGGCATGTTCCTCCAGGAATACTGCAACGCTGCTGTATGCTGTTTAACAAGTGATGCTCTTGGAACCCTTGGCTAAAGGGTCTTTCCAGAGAAATAAGTGCGTCCAGAAAGTTGTGCAACTTTTCTAAAAGCTGATTTAAGAGATTATCATCAACCTGTGGCATTTCACGCCAACGTTGCAATTGCTTAAGGTGATGCTCTAAATCTTTAATGAGTTCAGCTTTTATATCATTACGCGATACAAATTCAAAAATTTCCAGAACACCCTCAACTGCCGAGCGACTATCCCAATCAGAAAGTCCTTTTAAGCGGTAATCTACACAATTAAAAAGGTGTTCCAAACGCAACCAACTCCGCATACGTTCATTGAGAGGCTGCTCATAAACAATTTTATTTTTCACATTTCACTGTTCCAGCCTAAAGAATCAATTAAATATAATCTTTTGTCGGTTGCTTGCCAATTCTAACGCTTAACTTTGTTGTTTCCCAAACAGCCCTAAATAATATCGGTGCAAATTTTCTACTTGTTGATTTAACTCAAATGGAGTGGAGTTATTTTGAATGACATCGTTTGCATACGCAAGCCGAGTTTGTCTATCGCTTTGGGCTGCCAAGATTTTCTGAACTGCACCTATATCAATTTGGTCCCGTTGTTGCAGTCGTTGTATCTGAATATCGGGGTTGCAATCAATCACTAGCAGCCTGTCCACTAAATCAATTTTTTGCGTTTCTATTAACAACGGAACGCTAAAAATACAATAGGTTATATTTTTTAGTTGCGCTGCTTGATGCTGCATATGCGCATAGATTCGCGGGTGAAGAATGCCTTCTAATTTTTTGCGCACTATTGTGCTAGTAAAAATCTTTTCCCGCAATCGAGTACGGGCTAAAGTGCCATCAGGATTTAGTATAGGTGAACCGAAAACACTAATGATTTCTTGCAACGCAGTCTGCCCTGGCTGGACAAGTTCTCTCGCAATATGATCTGCGTCAAATACTCTGATACCTAACGTTTCAAACATACCCGTAACTAAGGTTTTACCGCAAGCGATACCGCCAGTCAATCCAACAATAGCGCACCTCATAGCATCACTTAGATTAAAAACTAATTGAGTAATAGGCTTGGTTTAACGCAGGTCCCCACAACAAAGCGACCCATCCGGCAATTGCTAAATAAGGACCAAAGGGTATAGGAATATTTCGGTCGTGTTTTTTTATTAAAATTAATCCAATACCTATGAGCGTTCCCGCCACCGAAGAAAGCAACAATATTAAAGGTAAGGATTGCCAACCTAGCCAAGCACCAAGCATAGCCAGTAATTTGAAGTCACCATACCCCATACCTTCTTTACCAGTTAGCAGCTTAAACGCCCAATATAGACTCCACAAGCTTAAGTAGCCCACCATAACGCCAATTACGCTGGAATGCAAATCTGTATACAGAGCAAAAAAGCTGCATATGACTCCTATCCAGATAAAAGGCAAGGTAATGTCATCTGGTAGGAGTTGATGATCAAAATCAATCAAACTGAGCGCCAACAGCGCCCAAGTTAGGCACAGAGCAGGTAATAATGCAGCATCTGCACCGATCTGCCAAGCAGTTACTAAGGACAAACACGCACTACTGAACTCGACTAAGGGATAACGTACAGAAATTTTCGTTTTGCACTGGATGCAACGCCCTTTTTGCCGCCAATAACTCACAATAGGAATATTTTCCCAAACCGATAAAGTGTGTTTACAGGCAGGGCAGTGCGACGCAGGATAAGCAAGATTAAAATACAGAGGCTGTTTTGCTTGCTCTTCCACTTGCTTATCTGCACAAGCAAATAGTTCTGCGCAATAATTGTAATTTTCGCGTTGCATCATGAGCGGCAAACGATAAATTACTACATTGAGAAAACTGCCAACCACCAACCCAAGCACCGTTGTTGCAATAAGTAAGGTGGTTAAGTCTAAATCGAAATATTGGGTAATATCCATAGTGTGCCAGAGCGTTAGATAACAGAACCCATCTTGAAAATAGGGAGATACATGGCCAGCACCAATCCACCAATCACTATTCCCAAAAATGCCATAATCATTGGTTCCATCAAACTACTTAAAGCATCCACTAGATTATCTACTTCTTCTTCGTAAAAATCTGCTACTTTGCTTAACATGGCGTCAATTGCACCGGATTCTTCACCAATAGAAACCATTTGCACAACCATGTTGGGAAAAACGCCTGAATCACGCATACTAACATTTAATGAAGTACCAGTGGAAATTTCATCACGGATTTTCATAATTGCTTCATAGAAAACGATATTGCCTGTTGCCCCTGCTACAGATACCATAGATTCCACCAAAGGCGTGCCCGCTGCAAACATGGTAGAAAGTGTGCGTGCAAAACGCGCAATAGCTGATTTAGTCAGTAGTTCACCAAATAAAGGAAGCTTCAAAGAAACACGTTCGATAAAATGCTGAAAAGCAATAGAACGTTTTTTAGCTTGAGTAAATGCCATCCCCGCGCCAATAATAGAACCAAAAATAATGTACCAGTAGGCAATAAAAGCGTCTGATAACATGACAACAAATTGGGTTAGTGCGGGTAAATCTGCGCCAAAGCCTCTAAACATATCACTAAATACGGGTACCACGAAAACCATCAAAATAGCGGTAATGATGAAAGCTACAATTAATACGGCAATGGGATAAGTCAGAGCTTTCTTGATTTTTTTCTTCATCAATTCGGTTTTTTCTTTATAGCTGGCAATTTTAGTTAATAGTGACTCTAAAATACCCGCTTGTTCACCCGCTTCAACCAAATTACAAAACAATGTATCAAATTGATCTGGATGCTTGCGTAAGGCTTCAGCTAATGTACCCCCTGCTTCTACATCGGCTTTGATGGCCATAATCAGCCTTTGCATGGCTGGATTATCATGCCCCTTGCCTACAATATCAAAGGATTGCACTAAAGGCACGCCAGATGACATCATGGTGGCTAATTGGCGGGCAAAAATTGCAATATCGGAGGCGGTGATTTTGCCTGATTTTTCACCACCAAACATGGGCTTGGATTTTTTGCGTACACTAGAGACAATTGTGCCGTCCTTGCGCAACAAGGCACGCACCATCGCTTCACTCACGGCGGATTTTTCGCCTTTAATTTTCTGCCCTGAGCGGTTTTTACCCTCCCACAAAAACATGCTTTCTTGAATTTGTTTGGGTTGTGGCGCTTTGCTTTTCGCTTTGGCAGGCGTTGCAGCTTTTTGCTTAATTGCTGTAGTTGCCATGTCTGTTCCTCATTAACACTTTGTTTTAACTACTCTTGTGTCACACGATTGACTTCTTCCAGACTCGTCATGCCGTCTGCCACTTTCTTTAAACCGGATTCGCGTAAATCTGGGATGCCTTCTTTTTTTGCTTGATCTGCCAGCACCATCGCGTTTTTACCTTCCATGATCAAGCGTTTCATGGCTTCGGAAATCGGCATAACCTGATAAATTCCCACGCGCCCTTTGTAGCCAGAAGAGCAAGCATCGCACCCTTCAGGATTAGGTGCATACATAGTGCGTTCACCTGTCATTAAATCTTTAACCCAAGCCTCTTTAAAGCCTTCAGCCAATAAAGCATCTTTATGCAGTACCAGTGGCGGCTTCACTTGGGTAATATCCTCGGTCACTGTGACCGGCTGTTTACAGGTTTTGCATAAACGGCGCGCCAGACGTTGCGCCATAATCAAATTGACTGCGGTAGCAATGGCAAAGGGCGCAATGCCCATGTCAATCATACGAGTCAGGGTTTGTGGGGCGTCATTGGTATGTAACGTGGACATCACCATATGCCCGGTGGACGCTGCTTTTATGGCAATCCCGCCGGTAGTAATATCACGAATCTCGCCGACCAGAATAATGTCGGGGTCTTGACGTAAAAAAGCTTTTAAGGCTTTTTCAAAGCTCATTCCCGTGCGTTCATCAATTTGCACCTGATTAATGCCGGGCAAGTTAATTTCTACTGGGTCTTCAGCGGTAGAAATATTAACCCCCTCTTTATTTAAAAGATTAATCCCTGTGTACAAAGAAACTGTTTTGCCGCTTCCAGTCGGACCTGTCACCAAAATCATGCCGTAGGGATTAGATAAGGCTTCTATGTAGAGTCTTTTCTGTTCCGGTTCATACCCTAGCTGTTCAATGTTTAACGACGCCGCATCCGAATTCAAAATACGCATAACGGTTTTTTCGCCAAACAGCGTTGGACAAGTGCTGACGCGAAAATCAATAGATTTGGTTTTGGAGAGTTTTAGTTTAATACGACCATCTTGAGGCACGCGCCGCTCTGATACATCAAGGCGGGATAACACCTTGATACGCGCAGCAATTTTACCCGCCAAATTGAGTGGTGCGCGTGCCACTTGACGCAAGACACCGTCAACTCGGTAGCGCACCCGATAAAATTTTTCATAAGGTTCAAAATGTAAGTCGGATGCGCCCATTTTAATAGCATCCAGCAGCATTTTGCGCACAAATTTAACCACTGGCGCTTCATTAGCTTCTTCGGCTTTATCACCTGCACGATCTTCTTCGCGTCCTTCAGGCTCGTCCTCGTCGAATAAATCATCGCCCTCATCTTCAAAGGCCTGTTCTGAAGATTCTTGCGCTTCAACGATTTTTTCCAATATTTTAACGAGTTGGTTTTCATCTACCAAAATCGCTTCAGTAGTCATATTGACATGGAATTTAATGTCGTCTAATGCTTGAAAATTGGTAGGATCGGATAAGGCAACTGACAAACGCTTGCCGCGTTTGAATAAAGGTAAGGCATTGTGTTTTTTCAATAATCCCAGATCAACCAGCCCTAGTACCTCTTGATCGAGTTCGACGCTATCAATATCCACCAGCGGCACACCAAATTCTTGCGAAGCTGCATGAGCAACGTCTTTACTGTCAACCAGTTTTTCCGCCACTATGTAGCTGACGAATGCCTTATTTTTAGCGCGGGCTTTTTGAAAAGCATCCTGTGCGGTCGCTTCGTCAAGCAAAGCGTCCAACACTAATCTGCGTGCTAAACCGCCCAGGGTAATTTTAGGAGAAGTGGTTGCCATGTGTTTAAGTTACTGTGCTCAGTCACATATTTTGAGTTGCAGCGACTTGACTGCTGCTTTAAGAATATTGGGTAGAAAAGCGGGCATCAAGCGAGAAAATTTTGCAAAAGCTGATGCCCGTGTTCCGTCAAGATAGATTCTGGGTGAAATTGTACGCCTTCAATGCGCAGAGTTTTATGACGTAAGCCCATGATTTCATCCACGTTCCCATCAGGCAGCTCAGTCCAAGCGGTCATTTCCAGGCAATCTGGCAAAGTGTCTTTAGCCACCACCAGCGAATGATAGCGCGTTGCCTGAAAAGGGTGAGGCAAATGCGCAAACACACCTTGCTGACGGTGATGCACCGCGGAGGTTTTGCCGTGCATAATCTGGCGTGCATGAACGATCTTGCCGCCAAATGCTTGCCCAATGCTCTGATGCCCCAAGCACACGCCCAAAATCCGAATTTTTCCAGCAAATGCTTGGATTGCCGCCACCGAAATACCCGCTTCGTTAGGCGTACAGGGACCAGGCGAAATAACGATATGGCTTGGCGCGGCTTGGGCAATTTCTTCTACACTTATCTGATCATTGCGCACCACACGCACTGCAACGCCTAACTCGCCAAAATACTGTACCAGATTGTAGGTAAAGGAATCGTAATTGTCGATCATTAACAACATGGCTTATTTAAACCCCGCTTCTGCCAGCGCCACTGCCCGAAACATGGCTCGCGCCTTATTCATGGTTTCCGCCCATTCCTGTTGCGGCACGGAATCTGCGACAATACCCGCACCTGCCTGAATATGCAAAGTTTTATCCTTAATCACTGCCGTGCGAATCGCAATCGCGGTGTCCATGTCACCATGCCAGTTCAGATAACCCACCGCCCCGCCATACACACCGCGCTTCACGGGTTCTAACTCATCAATAATTTCCATCGCACGAATTTTCGGCGCGCCGCTTAAAGTCCCAGCAGGAAAGGTAGCGCGTAACACATCCAACGCATTCAATCCAGCCCGTAGCTTGCCAGTCACATTAGAAACAATGTGCATCACATGCGAATAACGCTCGATAATCATTTTATCTGTCAACTGCACGCTACCAATTTCCGCCACGCGCCCAATATCATTGCGTCCTAAATCAATTAGCATCAGATGTTCGGCAAGTTCTTTAGGATCAGCCAATAAATCCTGTTCTAAAGCTAAATCCTCTTCTTTAGATAAACCACGCGGACGTGTGCCAGCAATTGGACGCACCACCACTTCATCTTGTTCTAAGCGCACTAGGATTTCTGGAGAAGAACCGACAATATGAAAATCTTCCAAATCTAAGTAAAATAAATAAGGCGAAGGATTTAAGCAACGTAAAGCACGGTAAATACTCAGCGGCTGTGCAGAAATTGGGATAGAAAGCCGCTGCGACAATACAACCTGCATAATGTCGCCATCAAGAATATACTGCTTAGATTTCTCTACTGCCTGCTCGTACCCGGTTTGAGTCAAACCAGAGACAAAATCTTGCTCTTCTATACCTCGCTCCCAAGCCCGTTGAGGAAAAACCATATCGCCTAAGATTTGTTCATGCAACGGGGCATGAAGTTTCTCTATTAATTTATCCAAACGCTGTTCAGTAAACTGTAAGGCATTGTCTATTGCCGGATCAGCGTGACAAATTAAATACAACTTATTGTGTAGATTATCGAAGACCACCAGTTCATCTGATACCATTAACAGGATGTCTGGCGTACCAATGGGATCGGGCAGCTTTACGTTTGCCAAGCGTTGTTCTATATAACGCACTGTATCATAAGCAAAATAGCCTACCAGTCCGCCGGTAAAACGCGCCACATGATCAATTTTTGGCACTTTGAAACGCTGTTGAAAAGCTTCAATCCATGCCAGTGGATCGGCAGTTTCTGCTTCTTCTTGCAATGCACCTTGTTGATAGACACAAATCTTGTTTTCAAAAACTTTCAACACCCGCTGTGCGGGTAAACCAATAATAGAATAACGCCCCCATTGCTCTCCGCCCTGTACTGATTCGAGCAGATAAGAATAGTGCCCTTTTGCCAGTTTTAGGTAAGCACTTAAAGGTGTTTCTAAATCAGCCAAGGCTTCGCGCAATACCGGAATACGGTTATAACCTTGCGCAGCTAAGTCTTGAAATTGTTCCGGCGTCATATCTTATTTCCATTTGATTTGTATAATAAAACAACAATCAATTACTACTGATACCGCCCCCATTAACCTGACTCAACACAAGTTGACCGAGAGTAGTGCTGTGCCTGTAAAAAGCCATTAGACTTGTTGCGCCTATAAAATAAGAAAAATCAATGTCTTATAAAAAGTGCTTTGGCTTGATGACTATGAAAAATCAATGGCTTAGCTGAAATCTGAAAAATTTGGAGTCAGTTATATTCTCGAACTCCGCATTTTTACTGGATTTATGTCGCAACAAGTCTATTATAGCTTTTACCGCTCCAACCACGCCAGCAGAGCGCCCAAATCACGCAACAAATGATCCGCAGTCGAGACATTTTCCGCTGCCTCCGGCACATTATCCACCTCCGCATCTGCATCAAATTGGTAAATAAAGCCTTGTTCTGCTTGCCAATCGAGGCGCGCTGTGTAAAACGGCTGGTGTTGCGCATGGCGTTGTAAAATTTCCAGCGACAAGCCTGGCAGCAAAAATTGTCCCATGACCTGCTCAATGCTGCGGGCGCCGCTGTCGTTGTTCAAACTGTAATTGGTCATCGCCTGTACCAGTTTATCTGAGAAAAACAACTGCACTCGATGTTGGCTATACAGTTGTGCCGCGAGTTTGTCCAGCTTGATTTGCACGATGCGACGCAAGGCGCTCTCTTCCAGCGGTTGATAGGGCAAAATCAGGGTGCGGTTGAGCAAGCTGGCGGGGAACTTTTGCACAAGCACCTGACGCACAGCGGCTTGCAATTCCGGCAAACGCGGTTTTTGACTGCGCAAACGCAAGATTGCCTCACTGCCGATGTGAGTAGTGAGTAAAATCAAGGTGTTTTTGAAGTCCACAGTCACGCCGTTGCCGTCTTCAAGAATGCCTTTATCAAACACCGGCAAAAACATGGACAGCACATCGGGATGGGCTTTTTCAATTTCGTCTAGCAAAATCACTGTGTAGGGCGTGCGCCGCACCGCTTCGGTCAGCAAGCCGCCCTGTCCATAGCCGACATAACCCGGCGGTGCGCCGCGCAACATGGAAACTGTGTGCGCTTCCTGATAATCCGACATATTCAGACAAATCAGGTTGCGTTCGCCCCCATAGAGCAATTCCGCCAGTGCGAACGCCGTTTCGGTTTTGCCGGTGCCGCTGGGTCCCGCCAGCAAAAATACGCCAATCGGCTTGCCTGGGTCGGTCAGATTTGCCCAATAGCTTTGCAAGCGGCGGCTAATGCTTTGTAGCGCCGGCTGTTGCGCAATGATTTGTTGCCCCAATTTGTCGCGCATGTGCAAAATGGTGTCAATTTCGTTGCGCAACATGCGATCCAGCGGAATGCCCGTCCAATCGGCAATCACCGCCGCGATACTGTGGCTATCCACCGCCAACGGCAGCATGGGATAATGTCCCTGTATGTTGTGTAATTGTTCGCGTAATTCGTTGATTTCTTGCTGTATTTCAAGTTTTTCTGCGGTCTGTGTCAGCCAAGCGCCACTGTGTACATTGTGCTGTAACCGCGCCTCGTGGCTGCGCAAGGCATTAACCAAAGTGCGCTCGCTTTGCAGACGCTGTTCTAAACTGCCTTGTAATTCAAATAATTGCGCTAACTCTGCATCCACAGCCTCAAGTTCTGGATGCTGTTCTTGTTGCAAACGCTTGTGTTCCTCTTCCAAACGCTCAATGCGGGCGCGGGTGGCGCTCAAAACTTCTGGCTCATGGGTTTGCGCAATGGCAACGCGAGCGCAAGCGGTGTCCAGCACGCTCACTGCTTTGTCTGGCAACTGGCGGGCACTGATGTAGCGATGCGACCAGCGCACGGCATCGCGCAGCGCCGAATCAAGCACTTTAACCCCATGATGTTGTTCCAGTTTATCCAGTAAACCGCGCAACATGCGAATGGCGCTGTCTTCGTCGGGTTCTTCGATTTTTACTATCTGAAAACGCCGCGTCAGTGCCGGATCACGCTCAAAATAGCGTTTGTATTCGTCCCAAGTGGTTGCTGCAATGGTGCGCAATTCGCCTCGCGCCAGTGCCGGTTTGAGCAAATTCGCTGCGTCGCCCTGCCCCGCCGCACCGCCCGCACCCACCAACATGTGCGCTTCGTCAATGAATAAAATAATCGGCGTGGGTGCGGCATTGACGGCATAAATAACTGATTTAACACGATTTTCAAACTCACCTTTGACGCCAGCACCTGCTTGCAACAAACCCAAATCCAGGCTGCAAATGCGTACATTTTTCAGCGATTTCGGCACTTTGCCGCTGGCAATCAGCGCCGCCAGCGCCTCCACCACAGCGGTTTTGCCGACACCCGCTTCGCCTACCAGCAACGGATTGTTTTGTCGCCGACGGCTGAGAATATCAATGATCTGACGAATTTCACTGTCGCGCCCAGAAAACCTG
Source organism: Thiomargarita sp. (assembly GCA_020720115.1). Classification (GTDB taxonomy): domain Bacteria; phylum Pseudomonadota; class Gammaproteobacteria; order Beggiatoales; family Beggiatoaceae; genus BB31. The sequence goes on from DYPD01000026.1 coordinate 39,226, forward strand.
TCTAACTCGCCGCGTTGCGCTGCCGCGCACAAATCCAAGGTGTATTGGCGCAACGCCGCTTGCGCCTGCTGTAAATCCGCTTGAGTTTCTACTTCTGATTGATTTTCCTTAGAATTTTTTAGCCACACTGACCAATGGCTGTGTATCCTTTCGAGTGGAAAACGCGCCAATTCTTCGGCGTGCTGCAACAGCAGGATGCGCAAAGTTTCATGCGTCAACACCACCATGAGCAGCGCAGCGGAGCGGATGTAGGGCGTTTCAAACAACAGGCTGCTGTGCAGCCAAGCTTCGCGTAACAGCGTGAGAATGTGCGGCGATAAGGTCGGCGGACGCTGGCTGCCGGCTTGGAAACGCTGCACCGCCTGCTGCAACTGACGCTGCAAATGCACCGGACTGAGCGAACAAGCATCCAACATCAGCGCCACGTCACCGCCTGGCTGACTCATCAGCGTCAAGAGCCAATGCTCGATTTCCAGGCTGTAATGCTGGTGTTCCAAACAGAGTTCGCCCGCTTCGTCCAGCGCCTTGCGGCACACGGGATGCAGCCGTGCCAGCAAAGGTTTTAATTGATCATTCATAAAGTTAGTTTATTCATCCGTCGCTTGTTTGGATTGCTTTACCAGGTAAGAGGAGGGCAAGCATTCCAGCCCTGTCAAGGTGAGTAATTTACTGTAAAATAAGTCCTATTTTTATAATCAACGAAATACTGAGGAATATACAATAGACTTGCTCAAGTTTAGTAACTCATTGAATAACAAAGTTATTTTTGAGATTAAACAGCCCCGCC
>DYPD01000027.1:0-16505 GCA_020720115.1 Thiomargarita sp.
CTTCGACAAGCTCAGCACAAGAAAAGAACAAAAACAATGGATTTGGCTTGCTATGGACAGACAAGCAAGGGAAATTGTGGGGCTTTATATAGGCGATAGAAGCCGTGAATCGGCCATAAAGCTTTGGCACTCATTACCCTCTGTGTATCGTCAGTGCGCAATGGTTTATACCGATGCTTCGACTCTGCTTGCTTCGACTTTGCTCAGCACAAGCAGCACAAGTTACTGGGAAGCCTATTCCTCTGTCATTCCAAAGAAACGTCATCGTGCTGTTGGTAAAGAACTTGTGCTGAGCGGAGTCGAAGTATCAGGGCAAACAAATCACATTGAGCGTTTTAACAATACATGAAGACAAAGAGTTTCAAGATTAGTCAGATGTACTCTGTCTTTCTCAAGGCTTGTGCTGAGCTTGTCGAAGTAAAACTCGAAAACCACATTGGTGCAATATGGAATTTTGTTCATCACTACAACGCAAACATTGCTCCGACTCTTTCCAGACAGATTTGATTTTATTAGGTTATCATTCTCATTGCACCACTACCGGAAAATAGGGGTAACTGCCAGTCGCCATGCCGCTTCAAGGCGAATTTCCGATAATGTCTATTATCGCGCTAATCTCGGCTGTGTTGAAACCATAGATACCTTTGCTCTCGAAACAGAGGTATTTGACGGCAAACATTTGTTATAGAACAACTGCCCCCTTATTTCATCTATTTTTTAACGCAACGCCGAGAGCAAGAATCCATGTCTGTTTCTCATTTACCCTCGCCTTCACCCATTGAACGCCAGCACAGTCAAACCCTAGTAGAACATATACGCACACAAATAACGCAAGCCGGCGGCAGTTTGAGTTTTGAACAATTCATGCAATTAGCCCTATATGCGCCTGGTTTGGGTTATTACAGTGCGGGTTTGCGCAAGTTCGGCGCGGCGGGCGATTTTGTCACAGCCCCCGAATTGTCACCGTTATTTTCCCACTGTGTGGCGCAACAATGTGCAGAGATTTTTGCCCAGCTTGAACACCCCTCCATTTTGGAATTTGGCGCGGGTTCAGGTGTTATGGCGGCTGATATTTTGGCGGAATTAGAACGCCTTGCGTGTTTGCCGGAACGCTATGCTATTGTAGAAATCAGCGCGGAATTGCAACAGCGTCAACGCGAAACTGTGCAGGCAAAAGTGCCGCATTTGCTCGAACGGGTGGTTTGGCTTACGACCTTACCTGAAAATTTTCGCGGTCTAGTGCTGGGCAATGAAGTGTTGGATGCGATGCCCGTGCAGCGTTTTCGCATCGCTGAAAACAGCATTGAAGAACAACAGGTTATTTGGAACGGCGAGGCTTTGGTCAGTCAGTTTGCGCCGGCTAACGCGGTTTTAACGCAGGCGGTGCGGGAAATCAGCGGCACCTTGCCGCTCGGCTATGAATCTGAATGGAATCCGCATCTGGTTGGCTGGTTTGCTGGGTTGGCAGCCGCTTTAACGCAAGCGGTAGTGCTCTTGTTCGATTACGGCTTTCCGCGCCGCGAGTTTTATCATCCGCAACGCGACACTGGGACGCTGATGTGCCATTATCGCCACCACGCCCATGCCGATGCCCTGCTGTATCCGGGGTTGCAGGATATGACCACGCATGTGGATTTTACCGCCGTTGCCGAAGCTGCTGATGCGGCGGGTTTGCGCGTACTGGGTTACACGCCGCAAATGTATTTTTTGTTGCACACAGGTTTACAAGCACGCTTAGCGGCGTCTGATGCGCAAGATATTGTCGCCCATACCCGCCTTATGCAACAGGCGCAGCCTTTGATTATGCCGCATGAGATGGGCGAATTATTTAAAGTCATTGCGCTGAGTAAAGATTTGGATATAGTATTGTGCGGTTTTCAACAGAATTTTATAAATCGGCTCTAATTTGCGTCTCTGTACTGACTTAAATCCACCAAAAATGCCTTGTCTTGGTTTTTTGTTATTGAAAACAGATTCTTTAACTTGCTGAAAAATATTGAAAAAATTAAGCATGATTAGGGTTTTTAGGGTTTTTGAACAAAATATTGCAATGCAGCACGAAAAGCTGCTTATACCGCTATAGGCGCTATAGGGATTGCCTGGCTCACGAGGGTCGGTCACAATGGCACTATTTTTTACCATCTTTAACTCAGTGGATTTGTCGAAAAAATGTAACATAACTTACAATTTAAGGCGTGTTTTGTCAGCATCTTAGATTCGTAATTGACCTGCGTCACATTTTTTAGCTTATCCGATATTTTTTAACTACGCTTTCGACGATTTAACACAACCAGGAGGGAGTACATGCCTTCGCGTAGAGAACTCGCTAATGCGATTCGTGCTTTAAGCATGGATGCGGTACAAAAAGCTAAATCCGGTCATCCGGGTGCGCCAATGGGAATGGCAGACATTGCCGAGGTGCTGTGGAATGATTATCTGAAACACAACCCCAGCAATCCCAAATGGGCGGATCGTGATCGTTTTGTGCTCTCCAATGGGCATGGCTCCATGCTGATTTACTCATTGCTGCACCTGAGCGGCTACGATCTCAGCATTGATGACCTCAAACAATTCCGTCAACTGCATTCCAAAACCCCCGGACACCCTGAATACGGCTATGCGCCAGGCGTAGAAACCACCACAGGTCCGCTAGGACAGGGCATCACCAACGCCGTCGGTATGGCGATTGCGGAAAAAGCACTCGCAGCACAATTCAACCGTGACGGTCACAACATCGTTGATCACAACACCTATGTGTTCTTGGGTGATGGCTGCATGATGGAAGGTATTTCCCACGAAGCCTGCTCGCTGGCTGGCACGCTGGGCTTAGGCAAACTCGTCGCCTTCTACGACGATAATGGCATCTCCATTGACGGCGAAGTGGCGGGCGGACATGGTGCGCCTGGTTGGTTTACCGACGATACCCCCGCACGCTTTGAAGCTTACGGCTGGCATGTAATCCCTGCTATTGACGGACACAATGCCGATGCGATCAAAACCGCTATTGAAGAAGCCCGCAAGGTGGCTGATAAACCCACGCTGATTTGCTGCAAAACCATTATCGGTTGGGGTTCGCCCAACAAAGAAGGCAAAGAAGAATGTCATGGTGCGCCCTTAGGTGATGATGAGATCAAACTGGTACGCGAACGCATTAACTGGCCTCATGCACCTTTCGTTGTGCCAGAAGACATCTATGCCGGTTGGTCTGCTAAAGACAAGGGCGCAACCGCCGAAAGCGATTGGAACAGCCGCTTTGCTGCTTATAAAGCCGCACATCCCGAATTAGCCGCCGAATTTGAACGCCGCATGGCGGGCGAATTACCCGCTGATTGGGAAGCCAAAGCGGGTGCATTGGTCGCCGAAGTCAACGCCAAAGCTGAAACCATTGCCTCACGCAAAGCCTCACAAAACACCTTAAATGGCTACGGTCCTCTGTTACCTGAATTTATGGGCGGCTCAGCTGACTTAGCAGGCTCTAACCTGACGATATGGAAAGGCTGCAAAGGCGTTAGCAAAGAAGATGGCGCAGGTAACTACCTGTATTACGGCGTGCGCGAGTTTGGCATGTCTGCCATCATGAACGGCATCGCCCTGCACGGCGGTTTCATTCCTTACGGCGCAACTTTCTTAATGTTCTCTGAATATGCTCGCAACGCCCTGCGCATGGCGGCTTTGATGAAAATCCAAAGCCTGTTCGTGTATACCCACGACTCCATCGGTTTGGGTGAAGACGGTCCTACGCATCAACCGGTTGAACAAATCGCTACTTTGCGCATGATTCCTAACATGATCGTTTGGCGTCCAGCAGATGCAGTCGAATCTGCGGTGGCTTGGAAATGCGCCATTGAACACAAAACCGGTCCTTCTTGCTTGATTTTCTCGCGTCAAAACTTGCCACATCAAACTCGCAGTGCCGAGCAAATCGAAGCTATTAAACGCGGCGGTTACATCTTAAGCGATTGCGACGGCGTACCGGAAGCTATCCTGATCGCCACAGGCTCAGAAGTGGATTTAGCCATGCAAGCGGCTAAAACTTTGGCAGAAAAAGGCAAAAAAGTGCGCCTGGTTTCCATGCCAGCGACTAACTTGTTTGATGCACAAGACGCAGCTTATAAAGAATCCGTATTGCCTGCCGCGGTCAGCAAACGTGTTGCTGTTGAAGCCGGTGTCAGTGATTTCTGGATGAAATATGTCGGTTTACAAGGTAAGGTCATTGGTATTGACCGTTTTGGTGAATCCGCCCCAGCCGGTGATTTATTCAAAGCCTTTGGTTTTACCGTCGAGAATGTTGTCGCAGCGGTAGAGTCTCTGTAAAACCTATTCAACCTTCCAGGCTTTTAGCAGCCTGGAAGGTTTTAAGCCCTATAAATTATGTCCCATCCAACACTTCAATTACATCAATTTAGCGTCGCCGATTGGCAAAAAATGGGCGCAATGGATTTGTTTACGCCAGGAGCCAGAATTGAATTGATTGACGGGCAAATTACCGATATGCCACCCATAGGAAGCGAGCACAGCGGTTGTGCTGGTTGGTTAAACAATTATTTAATCCAGCAAGTGCAACAGAAAGCTATAGTGTTTATGCAGAATCCTTTACGACTAGGGGGCTTTTCAGAACCATTGCCTGATATTATGTTATTAAAGCCACGCGCTGATTTTTATCGAAAATCTCATCCACTTGCTGAAGATGTTTTATTATTGATTGAAATTGCTGATTCTTCGGTCAATTATGATAAAAATGTAAAAATACCTTTATATGCACGTTATGGAATCATTGAAACCTGGTTGGTTAATATTCCACAGCAAATAATTCATGTGTATCAACATATTGAATCTCAACAGTATAAAGTTCAATTGAATAAAAAAGTTGGAGAAATGTTAACACCAGAATGTTTGTCCACAGTACAATTATCTGTAGCGCAGATATTGGGTCTTGATTGATGAGTCCTTCAATTAATCACAGTTATTTATGTAAACAACTGATCTTGTTAATTGAAAAAAACCAGCAATGGGAAGCTTGTCCCGAGTTGAGTTTAGAGGTGGAAAATGGCTTAATTCCCGATATTTCCGTGTTTCCAAGCGGAAAGCTCAAACCAGATTTCAAACTAGATGCAGTAAAAAGTAAATGTTTGCCGGAATTAGTGATTGAAATTATTTCGCCCTCGCAGTCTATTCATGATCTTATGCTGAAAGCTGATAAATTTTTACTAGCGGGTATACAGCAAGTATGGACACTTGAACCCTATGGTAAACTTGCCTATGTTTCTTCAGATCAAGGAGGCGATGTGAAACGTGCAGAATCACTCATATTTGACACGCTGCAAATAGACCTAAATCAACTTTTTTCTAATTAACCCTGCTTAGCATCTTTTTCTTACCACAATTCAAGGAGAACACTCAATGACAATTAAAGTCGGTATTAATGGTTTTGGACGTATTGGTCGCATGGCTTTTCGTGCTATTACCAAACAATTCCCTGAAATCGAAGTAGTCGGCATTAACGATTTACTTGATCCTGACTATTTGGCATATATGCTCAAATATGATTCAGTACATGGCAATTTCCCTGGGGAAATCAGTGTCAGCGGCAACAACATGATTGTGAATGGTAAAACCATTCGCCTCACCGCTGAGCGCGATCCCGCCAACTTAAAATGGGCTGATGTAGGCGCTGAACTGGTGATTGAATCTACCGGTTTCTTCTTAACTGAAGAAAGTTGCCAAAAGCACATTGAAGCAGGCGCTAAGAAAGTAGTACAAAGTGCTCCCTCTAAAGACGCTACCCCCATGTTTGTTTATGGCGTGAATCACAAAACCTATGCCGGTCAAGCCATTGTTTCTGCTGCTTCTTGCACCACTAACTGCTTAGCACCAGTGGCTAAAGTGCTGCATGACAACTGGGGTATTAAACGCGGTTTGATGACCACCGTTCATGCCGCCACTGCAACGCAAAAAACCGTTGACGGTCCTTCGCAAAAAGATTGGCGTGGTGGTCGCGGAATCTTGGAAAACATCATTCCTTCTTCAACTGGTGCAGCTAAAGCAGTGGGTAAAGTATTGCCAGAATTAAATGGCAAATTAACTGGTATGGCATTCCGTGTACCTACTTCTGATGTTTCTGTAGTGGATTTAACGGTTGAACTAAACCAAGGTGCTTCTTATAACGATATTTGCGCTGCTATGAAAGCAGCGTCAGAATCAGGTGACTTAGCAGGTGTGTTGGCATATACAGATGAAAAAGTAGTTTCTACCGATTTTCGTGGTTGTGGCACGCCTTCTATCTTTGATTCAGAAGCCGGCATTGCTTTAGATGATACCTTTGTTAAAATCGTTGCTTGGTATGACAATGAATATGGTTATACCTGCAACATGCTGCGTTTTGTAGAGTATGTAGCAAGCAACTAATTGTAGTTAAAAAAACCAGAAGATGAAGGTCTTCTGGTTTTTTTAAGCAGTTTTACGCTAAGAACTAAGGTTTTCACTACGAATTTGTTGGTTTCTATTTAGATGAGTTTTTATTAAAATTTAATTTTCTAGGACACCATGGCACAGTTTCATTTTGTAGAAGATTATCAGGCTTACGTTAAACATTTATTAGCCACCAAGCCATTAGATGAAGCCATGAGTGAAGCGATTGGTGGTAGCTATGAAAAAATTGGTCATATTGAAAAAGATATTGTTACTTATGCTGGTCTAAAAGAAGGCATGAAATTAATTGATTATGGTTGTGGTAGTGGACGCCTTGCGCATGCACTTGGAATAAGTATCAAAATTGATTATCTTGGTATTGATGTAGTGGATGAGTTACTTAACTATGCAGCTTCAAAATCTCCTGCACACTATCAATTTTTGAATCATCAGGCACTGAATGTACCCGCAGAGGAGACTTCTGTTGATATGGTCTGTGCTTTCAGTTTATTTACTCACTTATTACACACAGAAACCTATCTTTACCTTGAAGATATGCAGCGCGTGCTGAGACCAGGCGGACGGATGGTATTTTCATTTCTTGAATTTGCGATGCCATCCCATTGGTCTGTATTTGAAGCGACTGTTGCCCAGCAAAGAAATAGCCAAGTACCTCATTTGAACATTTTTATAGAAAAAAATGCTATTCAATGTTGGGCTAATCAATTGGGATTTAAAGTAATTGAATTAATTAATGGAGATATTGAAAAGTTTAATGGAAAAGCACTTGGACAAAGTATCGCTATCCTTGAAAAATAAAATTATTGCTCTATGGAACACAATCAACGGGAGAACAATTGATGTCTATTATCAAAATGACCGATCTTGACTTGGCTGGCAAGCGGGTACTGATTCGTGAAGATTTGAATGTGCCGGTAAAAAACGGCAAAGTCACCAGTGATGCGCGGATTCGCGCTTCTTTACCAACTATTGAACACGCCGCAAAAGCGGGTGCAAAAGTGATGCTAATGTCACATTTGGGGCGCCCAGAAGAAGGGGTTTATGATGAAGCCTCTTCAATGTTGCCAGTGGCGGAACACTTGTCAGGCTTGCTGGGTAAAGAAGTACGTTTGATTAAGGATTATCTGGAAGTGCCACTTGTAGTTGCTGATGGTGAGGTGGTGATGTTGGAAAATGTACGTTTCAATAAGGGCGAAGGCAAGAATAAAGAAGATTTGTCTAAGCAATACGCGGCTTTATGCGATATTTATGTAATGGATGCTTTTGGTACAGCACACCGTGCGCAAGCTTCTACGCATGGGGCGGGCATGTTTGCACCTGTGGCTTGTGCTGGTCCTTTGTTGGCAGAGGAACTTGATGCGCTGGGTAAGGCGTTGGATAATCCAGCTCGCCCGATGGTCGCTATTGTCGGTGGCTCTAAAGTTTCAACTAAGCTGACGGTGTTGGAATCCTTATCAAAAATTGTGGATCAACTGATTGTCGGCGGCGGTATTGCCAATACCTTTATTGCCGCTGCGGGTTATCCAGTGGGTAAGTCTTTGTATGAAGCTGATTTGATTGAAGAAGCGAAAAGACTTTCGGCTGCGGCAAAAGCCAATAACGGGGATATTCCTGTACCTACCGATGTGGTGGTGGGGAAAGAATTTGCTGAATCCGCTGTCGCAACCTTAAAAGCGGCTGCCGATGTTGCGGAGGATGACATGATCTTTGACGTGGGTCCTGATACGTCTAAAGCCTTTGCAGAAATTTTGAAAAGTGCCAAAACCATCGTTTGGAATGGTCCGGTTGGGGTATTTGAATTTGACCAATTCGGCGCTGGTACTAAAGCTATCGCTATGGCAATAGCAGAAAGCGATGCTTTCTCCATCGCGGGTGGCGGTGATACTCTGGCGGCGGTGGACAAATACGGTATCGCCGATAAAGTGTCTTACATTTCTACGGGTGGCGGTGCTTTTCTGGAGTTTCTGGAAGGCAAAAAACTGCCCGCTGTTGCCATGCTTGAGGAGCGCGCCGCGCAAGCATAATGAATAAAAAACGCACGAAAATCGTTGCGACCTTGGGACCCTCTACGGATGATCCCAAGGTACTAGAGGCGATGATTCAAGCCGGACTTGATGTAGTGCGGCTCAATTTTTCTCATGGCAGTTTTGAGGAGCACCAAGAACGTGCTGAAATGGTGCGTGATCTGGCGCGGCGCAATGGACGGCAAATCGGCGTCATGGTGGATTTGCAAGGACCGAAAATCCGCACAGGGCGCTTTCTTGATGGCAAAATCAATTTGCGTGAAGGTGAGCCTTTTGCCATTGATTCAAGCTGGCCCCTGACTGGCGGTACACAGGAATGCGTAGGCACGACCTATGAGCCGTTGCCCGTAGACACCAAACCAGGCGATCACTTGCTGTTGGATGATGGGCGGATTGTGCTTGAGATCACGCAAATCAAAGGCACAAGAGTGTATTGTAAAACCCTGGTGGGCGGTGAGTTGTCCAACAACAAGGGTATCAACCTCAAAGGCGGCGGGCTTTCTGCCGAGGCGCTCACGGAGAAGGATAAGGAAGACATTATCTCCGCGGCACGCATCCAAGCGGATTATGTCGCCGTGTCTTTTCCGCGTGCAGCAGAAGACATGCACGAAGCGCGGCGTTTGCTCAGTGCCGCCGGCGGACGTGCGGGCATGGTGGCAAAAATCGAACGTGCTGAAGCCATGCAGCTAGAAGTGCTGGATGCCATTATTCTCGCCTCGGACGCGGTGATGATTGCTCGCGGTGATTTGGGTGTGGAAATCGGTGACGAAGCTTTACCGCCCGCACAGAAAACCATCATCAAACGCTCACGAATACTCAAACGTGCAGTGATTACTGCTACACAAATGATGGAATCCATGATTCACAATCAGATTCCCACCCGTGCTGAAGTCTTTGATGTTGCCAATGCAGTATTAGATGGCACAGACGCAGTGATGCTGTCTGGTGAAACGGCCATTGGAAAATACCCTGCCAAAGTGGTTGAAGCGATGGCACGCATTTGTTACGGCGCTGAACAGCAGCGCATTGCGCAAAGCTCCAACTATCGCATCCATTCAGATTTTGTTTATGTAGATGAAGCCATTGCAATGGCAACCATGTATGCTGCCAATCACTTGCATGTTAAAGCCATTGCCGCTTTAACCGAATCTGGCTCTACGCCCTTGTGGATGTCGCGCATCAGTTCTGGCATCCCCATCTACGCTTTAAGCCGCAGCATTGAAACCCGTCGTCGCGTGACTTTGTATCGCGGTGTTTATCCAATTAGTTTTGATGTATCAGAAGCCGACGATAGCCTGACAGCGAATCACAAAATTGTTGATGAATTAAAGCGTCAGGGTGCCGTGGAAGACGGCGATTTGATTATCATCACCAAAGGCGATATTCCTGGTTTGGGTGGTGGCACAAACGTAATGAAAATTCTGCAAGTCGGCTCACACAAAAACCTTTCAACAACCTAAGTTCAAAAGCAACGCCTTCCTTTGAAGGTGCTTTAGCATTTCAAACTATACAAGGAGACACACATGCTTATTTCTATGCGTCAATTGCTGGACTATGCGGCAGAACACGATTTCGGTATGCCCGCGTTTAATGTCAACAACATGGAGCAGGTTCACGCCATCATGCAGGCAGCAGATGAAACCGATAGCCCGGTGATTATGCAGGGTTCAGCAGGTGCTCGCAGCTATGCAGGCGAACCCTTCTTGCGTCATTTAATTATTGCTGCTGTAGAGATGTATCCGCATATTCCCATTGTGATGCACCAGGATCACGGCTCAGAACCCGCAGTTTGCTTGCGTTCTATTCAAAGTGGGTTTAGCTCAGTGATGATGGACGGTTCTTTAATGCCCGATATGAAAACTCCTTCTAGCTATGAGTACAATGTCAATGTCACCAAACAAGTGGTCGAAATGGCACATTCTGGTGGGGTTTCTGTAGAGGGTGAACTGGGCTGCTTAGGTTCTTTAGAAACTGGCGAAATGGGTGAAGAAGATGGTCATGGTGCAGAAGGTAAATTAGACCATTCTCAGTTATTAACTGATCCAGAAGAAGCGGCTGATTTCGTGAAGAAAACTGGTGTTGATGCACTGGCAATTGCAATTGGCACCAGTCACGGCGCCTACAAATTTACCCGCCCGCCTACAGGCGACATCTTAGCCATTAGCCGCATTAAAGAAATTCACGCCCGCATCCCTAACACCCATTTAGTCATGCACGGTTCTTCTTCTGTACCCCAAGATTGGTTGGCTATCATTAACAACTTCGGCGGCGACATGGGACAAACCTATGGCGTACCCGTTGAAGAAATTGTTGAAGGTATCAAACACGGGGTGCGTAAAGTGAATATTGATACTGATTTGCGTATGGCTTCTACCGGTTCAATTCGTCGCCACCTGGCAGAAAATCCTTCTAATTTCGACCCGCGTAAATTCCTTAAAGAATCTACCAAAGGTATGAAAGCAATTTGTAAAGCCCGTTACGAAGCTTTTGGCTGCGCTGGTCATGCGTCTAAAATCAAAGCAATTTCTTTAGAAGAAATGATTGCTCGCTACAAATCGGGTGCATTAGCCCCTAAAGTCAATTAAGCTTTTCTGGCTATTTGGCGGTGAGAAAAAACGCAAATCCTTCGGGTTTGCGTTTTTTTATGTTTTAAGAATAAGTAGGCTTAATTTCAGGAGTTGCAGATGAATCATGATGTTGCGCAATCTTTTTATCCCAAAATTCGGCTGCGGCGAATGCGTCGTGACGATTTTTCTCGCCGCCTAATGCGTGAAACCCTATTGACTAGCAACGATTTAATTTATCCACTATTTATTCTTGACGGGCACAACAGACGTGAGCCAGTCGCTTCCATGCCTGGCGTTGAACGCCTCAGCCTTGACCAATTGTTGCGCGAAGCTGAACAGATTAGCGCACTGAGCATTCCGGCAGTGGCGCTGTTTCCGGTCACGCCGCCCGCGCAAAAATCCGCCGGTGCAGAAGAGTCCTATAACCCTGAAGGGCTGGCGCAACGTGCAGTGCGTGCGCTAAAGCAGCATTTTCCAACATTGGGCGTGATTACCGATGTGGCGCTCGATCCTTTCACTTTGCATGGGCAAGACGGCTTGGTGGATGACAGCGGTTATGTGATGAATGACGAAACCATTGAGGTGCTGGTCAAACAGGCTTTATCCCACGCAGCAGCGGGCGCTGATGTGGTAGCGCCGTCGGACATGATGGATGGGCGCATCGGCGCGATACGCGAGGCTTTGGAAGCCGCTGGGCAGACAAATACGCGCATTCTGGCGTATTCCGCTAAATATGCCTCTAGTTTTTACGGGCCTTTCCGCGATGCGGTGGGATCAGCGGCAAACCTGGCAGGCGGCAACAAATACAGTTACCAAATGGACCCCGCTAACAGCGACGAGGCGTTGCGTGAGGTAGCGTTAGATTTAGAAGAAGGCGCAGACATGGTGATGATTAAGCCAGGAATGCCTTACCTCGATTTGGTGCGGCGTATCAAAGACAGCTTTGGTGCGCCGACTTTTGTGTACCAAGTCAGCGGTGAATACGCCATGCTCAAAGCCGCTGCACAAAACGGCTGGTTAGACGAACGTGCGGTAGTGTTGGAATCTTTGCTGTGCATGAAACGCGCTGGCGCCGACGGCATCCTGACCTATTTTGCTAAACAAGCAGCCACTTGGTTGCGAACCTAAAATGTCGCTGAATCCTACCTCTACCGAATGTTCTGCCCGCACGGAAATCCTGCTTGGCGCAGAAGATTTGGCGCGTTTAAGCGAGCATCATGTGCTGATTGCTGGGCTTGGCGGCGTTGGGAGCTTTGTTGCGGAAAGTTTAGGGCGCATCGGCATCCGGCGCTTAACCTTGCTAGATCATGATGTTGTTTCGCCTTCTAATCTGAATCGCCAGTTAGTGGCGCTACATTCCACGTTAGGGCAGGCAAAAACCGAGGTGATGGCGGCGCGTTTGCGCGACATTAATCCGCATCTCGAACTCACGCTGCTGACTGAGTTTTTACTCAAAGAACAAGCAGAAGCCTTGATTTTAGCGCATGATTTTGATTTTGTTGTAGATTGTATTGATTCTATTGTATGCAAAGCGGCTTTAGTGGCAGCTTGTATGCGACATCAAATCCCGGTTGCCTCCAGCATGGGCGCGGGAAATCGCTTAGATGTTACGCAAGTCAAGGTAGCGCGTTTGAACCAAACCCATGCCTGTGCGCTGGCTAGAGAAATGCGGGCGCTACTGAAAAAAATGGGTGTGCGTACCAATTACCCCGTGGTGTATTCTACCGAGCTACCGCGCCAACCCCTGCCACATCAGCCCATAGAGGGTGCTGTGCCTGGACGCCCGCGCGCTGTAAACGGTACTATTGCCTATATGCCTGCACTCTTTGGTATGATGTTGTCTGGAGTGGTGGTGCAACAACTCTTAGAACCCCCAAATTCCCCCGTTGTTGAGGTATAAAAAATTTTTTTGAATGCCAAAACCTACACTGAGTGTCCGGCGTATGTTTTTCTCAGCAACGGCATAACCTTAACTAGCACGGGCTATGCCGCAAGCGGTTTTTACAAGGCGAATGGACAGGACACCACAAGCAATTTGGCACAGAACGCCTGTACCCGTCATTCAGAACACTGATAGCTTTGCCGCCAATAGATGAAATATCTTTAACCAATTCACTGGAATGCTACATTATGCCCAAAACAAACCCCGTTAATGTATTGGATGCGTTACATAGTCATCTTCAATCCAATCCAGATCAACTTGCTTATGCTTTCCTCACTAACGGCGAGACTGTAGAACATCGCCTTAGTTATCAACAATTGTCAGAGCAAGCAATGAATCTCGCCGCACATTTGCAAGCACGCGGATTGCAACCCAATGACCGCGCCTTACTCTTGTATCCACAAGGCTTGGATTTATTGATCGCCTTTTTTGCTTGTCTTTATATTGGCGTCATTGCTATTCCAGCTTATCCTCCCAATCGCAAACGCCCAGATATGCGTATTCGCGGTATTGCACAAGATGCTCAGCCCGCTTTAATTCTGGCTACGCAAGATATATTGTCCAATTTGCATGAAGATACCAAGCTTGGCGACATACCCCAATTAGCCACAGAAACCTTAGAGATGTCGGCAACGCCATGCAAACCTATTCAATTGCAAGATGAAACCATTGCTTTTTTGCAATATACCTCAGGTTCTACAGGTTCGCCTAAAGGGGTAATGGTCAATCATAAAGCACTGACTTCTAATTTGATTGATTTAGATGCCGCAGCACCTACTACAGCAGACAGTGTCATGGTCAGTTGGCTGCCCTTGTTTCACGATATGGGACTCGTTTTTGGTGCTTTATTACCCATTTATCGTGGTTTTCCTTGTTATCTCATGTCGCCTTCTGCCTTTACCCAAAAGCCTCTGCGCTGGTTAGTCGCAATCTCAGAATACCGAGGCACACATTCGGGCGCACCCAATTTTGCTTTTGAACTCTGTGCTAACAAAATTACCCCAGAACAAGCACAGAGCTTAAAGCTCGATTCTTTACGCTATGTTGCCAATGGTTCAGAACGGGTGCGCTGGAAAACCTTGCAGCATTTTATGCAAGCTTTTGAGGCTTATGGTTTTTCTCCTAAAGCCTTATCACCCGCTTATGGCATGGCTGAAACCGTTTTGAAAGTCACTTCGGTGACAGAAAATGAATCGCCTAACTATTTGTATTTGCATAGTGCTGCACTGAAACAAAATCGTCTGCACATACTGAATGCAGAAGAAGCAAAAGCTGTAGAAGTTTACCAAGCGGTGAGTTGCGGAAAATCTGCCATAGATACGCGCTTTCGTTTCGTCAATCCAAACACCAAAATGCCAGTAGCCGCAGGTGAAATAGGAGAGATATGGATTACCGGTTCAACTGTTACTTTAGGTTACTGGAAACGACTTGAAGCGACGGAAGAAACTTTCCGCGCTACACTGGCTGACGAACCTGAGGGCACTTATTTCTTGCGCACGGGTGATTTAGGTTTTCTTCATGAAGATGATCTATACGTTACTGGGCGTATCAAAGAACTCATGATTATTCGTGGTCAAAACTATTATCCACAGGATATTGAAACAACTGTACAGCAAGCACACCCGGCTCTGCATATAGATTCTGGTGCCGCTTTTTCTATTGAAGATGACACGGGTCAAGAGGAAGCACGTTTATTGGTAGTGCAGGAAGTCAATCGTACTGATTTGCGCAGTTTTAAAGGAGAAGAAGTATTAGCGGCAGTGCGACAAGCGATTGCAGAACAACATGGCTTGCAATTGGATGCTTTATTTTTGATTAAACCCAACGCTTTGCCAAAAACCACCAGTGGCAAAGTTCAACGCAGTTTGTGTCGAGAAATTTATTTAAAAGGCGAGTGGGAAGAACAAGCCGTTTGGCATTATGTTTCACCAGAATCAGCAACGCCAGCACCAGAAACCCGTCATGCGCTATCTCGACAAGAGCTACAAGGTTGGTTGCAAAAACGCATCTCTGATAGCTTGCACTTACCGCTGTCTAGCATAGACCCTACTCTGCCGATGACCAGCTTCGGCTTAAGTTCCACTGCTGCTACGGGTTTATCAGGAGAACTCGCGGAAAAACTCGGCATTGATGTGCCACCGACACTGCTGTATGACTATCCAACTATCCAAGAATTAGCCCAACATTTGACGGCAAAACCCGGTTTGCAGGGAACGCCGAGCGTGGCAGTGGGCGCAACGAGAACGGAAAGAACCGGCGAACCCATTGCTGTTGTGGGTATGGCGTGTCGCTTTCCAGGCGCAGAAACTCTGGATGCTTTCTATGAGTTATTGCGCCAAGGGCGTTGTGCGGTGAGCGAAATCCCGCCGCAACGCTGGCAGGCAACGGGCGAAGCGGCGCAACGCTGGGGCGCGTTCATCCAAAACCCTGATTTATTTGATGCGGCATTTTTTGGCATAGCGCCTAAAGAAGCGGCGCGCACCGATCCGCAGCAACGCCTGGTGTTGGAAATCGCCTGGCGTGCGCTAGAACAAGCGGGCATTGATCCGCAATCCTTAGCCGGCAGCTTGACTGGGGTTTTTCTCGGCATCAGTAGCGTTGATTATCAGCGGTTGCAAAATCAACAAGGGATTGAGCCGGATGTCTACTATGGTACGGGCAGTGCCTGCTGTATTGCCGCCAATCGCTTGTCCTATACCCTGGATTTGCGCGGTCCTAGCTTGGCGATTGATGCCGCCTGCTCCTCTTCGCTGGTGGCGGTTTATCAGGCGTGCGAATCTTTGCGCAACGGCGGCAGCGATCTGGCGCTGGCGGGCGGGGTGAATTTAATCTTGCACCCTGACTTGCACCATACTTTCCAGCAAGCCGGAATGCTCTCGCCCGATGGCTTGTGCAAAACCTTTGACGCCAGCGCCAACGGCTATGTGCGTGGTGAAGGCTGCGGACTGGTGGCGTTAAAACGCTTAAGCGACGCCGAGCGCGATGGTGATACAGTGCTGGCGCTGATTCACGGTGGTGCGCTGAATCAGGACGGGCGCAGCAACGGCTTAACCGCGCCCAACAGCCACGCGCAGCAGGCGGTCGTGCGTGCGGCGCTGGCAGCCGCAGGCGTGACGGCGGCGCAGCTTGGCTATATTGAAGCGCACGGCACTGGCACTTCGCTGGGCGATCCCATTGAATTTAATGCCTTAAAAGCGGTTTTGCAGGGTACGCCGCGTAGCGGTGCTTGCCGCATCGGTTCGGTGAAAACCAACATCGGACATCTGGAAGCCGCTGCGGGTATCGCTGGTTTGATTAAGACGGTGTTGTCGTTGCAGCATGGCGAAATTTTCCCGCATCTACATTACCAGACGCCAAATCCTTTGTTAGAACAAGATGATAGCCTGTTAAAAGTTGCCAGAGGCGGGCTATGGAATGAAGCCACCCGTTACGCGGGCATCAGCGGTTTTGGCTTCGGTGGCACTAATGCGCATTTGATTTTGTCCTCGGTTGCTGAAGCGGTCGAAGCACCGCGCACTTCAACAGGCTCAGTGACCGGCACTT
>DYPD01000027.1:16605-21953 GCA_020720115.1 Thiomargarita sp.
TGACCGGCTCGGCGCCTCGCCAACTGCTGCCGCTGTCTGCTAAAACGCCCGAAGCCTTGCAACAACTGGCGCAAAATTACCTCGCTTATTTACAAGCCAATCCCCAAGTTCCCCTGGCGGACATTGCCTTTAGCGCACAATTGTGTCGGGCGCATTTCCGCCAGCGCCTGGGCGTTGTGGCAGAAAATCATGCGCAAGCGATTGAACGCTTAAAGGCTTTTGTCACGCAGCAATCCGGCACAGGCGTTTATGCTGGCAAAGCCCTGCTTTCAGCAGGCTTAGACAGTAACGCGCCGGTATTTTTGTTCACCGGACAGGGCGCACAGTATCCTGGCATGGGGCGCGAACTATACGACAATTTCCCCTTGTTTAAGGACATTATTGACCAATGCGATCAGCTTTTGCGTGCGCATTTACCCCTCCCGCTGTTATCTGTGCTGTATCCCGACGCTGAGCCTGCGATTCCGCTGGCTGAGCCTGTCGAAGCAATCCACCAAACCCGATACACCCAGCCGGCGCTGTTTGCTCTCGAATACGCCACAGCACGGCTATGGATGGCCGCAGGTATTCAACCAGCGACACTGATTGGGCACAGCATCGGCGAATACGCCGCCGCCTGTATTGCTGGCGTGATGAACTTGGAAGAGGCGCTCCTGCTGGTGGTTGAACGGGCGCGGCTGATGGGCGATTTGCCGCCAACCGGCGGTATGGCGACGGTGTTTGCCGATGCCGACACAGTGCGCCAAGCGATTGCACCTTACGCGCCGCACTTGACCATTGCCACCTTAAACGCGCCGAAAAATACGGTGATTTCCGGCGAAAACGCTGCACTTGAAGCATTTTTGCAAGAATTTTCCGCTACGCATAAAGCGCTTGAAACCCGTCGTCTGGTGGTTTCCAACGCTTTCCATTCGCCTTTGATGCAGCCGATGCTGGATGAATTTGAACGCCGTGCTGCGCAACTGACTTATCAACCACCACGCATTCCGTTGATTTCTAACTTAACGGGGGCGGCTATTGAGCGCATTGATGCGGCTTATTGGCGTCGTCACACGCGTGAAGCGGTGAATTTTTTTGGCGGCATCCAAACCCTGTTAAATCAAGGCTATAGCTATTTTATCGAGGTAGGTCCGCGCCCGGTGCTCTGTAGCCTGGGCGAAGAAATCGCGGCATCGGTTGCTGAGCTTGTCGAAGCACCAGTTGCTGAGCCTGGCGCGGTTGCTGAGCTTGTCGCGGTTGCTGAGCTTGTCGAAGCACCCGCATCCACCGCGCCCACCCATTGGCTACCCTCGCTACACGCCAGTAAAGCCGCCACAGCCGTCTGGCTCGGCAGCCTGGCAACGCTCTATACCCAGGGCGCGGTCATTGACTGGGCAGCTTTGCACGGCGCACCGCGCCGTCGTGTGGCGTTGCCTGGTTATCCGTTGCAACCGCAGCGGCATTGGCATCCCGCCTTGCGCCCGCCTACTGCCGCGCAAATCTCAGATGGCGCCGCTTTGGTGGAGCAACTCAATGCTTACATCCAGCAAAATGCCCCAGACATTGCCACCCTTGCCGACAGCGCCGAAGCAGTAGAACAGATCGGGCATTTGCTGTTGTTGCGCTATTTCCAGCAACAAGGTGTATTCCATGCACCAGGTGAATCCTATGAGCTTTTGGCATTGCGCCAACAGCTTGGCGTCATTGAAAAATACGGGCGTTGGTTTGATGCTGCACTACTGATGTTGGCGCGAGCCAATGCGCTGGTTTGCGACAGCGACAGGGTGCGCACTGTAGCGACATTGGCAACCTTGAATCAAGATTTGCAGCAGCTTGATAACAAGCGCCAGGCGCTCATCCAGCAGTACCCTGAAATGCAGGCATCGCTGCATTTGTTGGAAACCTGCACCACGCGGCTGGCGGATTTATTGACCGGGCGCACTACGGATGTGCAGGTGATGTTCCCTGGCGGCTCTCTGGAATTAGTCGAAGGTGTCTATAAAAACAATTACTTAGTGCATTATTTCAGCACTCTGACGCAAGCAGCCATTGTTCGCCAAGTCACTCGTCTGAAAATGCAAAATCCCACCACGCCCATCAGAATTTTAGAAATAGGCGCCGGCACTGGCGGGACTTCTGCCTTTGTGCTACAAGGCTTACAAGCCGCCAAGCTTGAGGTAACTTATTGTTATACCGATGTATCTCACGCCTTCACTAAGCATGGGCAGCAAACCTATGGGGGTGCCTATCCTCATATGGAATTTAAGGTGCTCAATATTGAACATGATCCCTTGGCACAGGGATTTGCGCCGCACAGTTTTGATCTGGTATTTGCTGCCAATGTGATTCACGCTACCCGCTCGATTGCGCGTTCTTTGCGCAATCTGCGCCAGTTGCTCAAGCACGGCGGCATGGTATTGCTGTTTGAAATCACTCACGTGTCGGACTTCGCCACCCTCACCTTTGGCATGACCAGCGGCTGGTGGCTTGCCGAAGACCGCGAAAACCGCCTGCCTTACGCGCCTTTGCTGGATGCGGCTCATTGGATGAATTTGCTAGAACAGGAAGGCTTCGCGCATCCGCACAGCCTTGATCTCAGTGCGTTGACCAGCCGCCCAGCCTGTGCCTCTCAATTAAGTTTGATTATTGCGGAAAATACGACTCAAAAATCCCTTCAGGAACCTTTCATGACAACCACTGCAACCCCTCTTTCGCTCTCAACGCCACAAGCTTCAGCAACTATTGCGCAACGCCAGGCGGAGATTTTATCCAACCTCATTGCCATCACCGCCGAGGTGTTGGAAGTCAGCTCAACGGGTATTGACACCGCTATGCCGTTGCTGGAAATGGGCGCGGATTCTTTGGTGATTGCGCAAGTGGTGCGTAAAATTGAAAGCAAATACGGCGTTGAACTGAGCATTCGCCAGTTTTTTGAAGAACTCAACACTTTAACGGCACTGGCTGCCTACCTTGATGCGCAGTTGCCAGCACAAGCGGCGCCCGTTGCGCCTGCGGCTATGCCGGTTTCGATTGCCGCACCAGCGGCACAGGTCGCGCCGTCGCTCAGCACAGCAGCATCGCTGACACCCATGCTTTCCCAGCCTGCTGCCAGTTTTGCCACCAGCATCGCCTCGCCAGCAAACAGCCTGGAAGGTAGCGCATTAGAGCGCATCCTGAGCCAGCAAATGGCGGTGGTTTCTAACACCTTATCCACTGTGGTCGCACAGCAATTAGCGTTTTTGGGCAACCAGCCATCGTCCGCGCTGCTTCAAGGGGGGGTGCCTTCTGTCCCAGAGTCTCTGCCTGACGCAAGCAGCGTCAGGTCAGTGACCACCCATTTGCCAGCGCCCGCTTCGACAAGCTCAGCGACCGATGCTTCGACAAGCTCAGCAACCGGTAGAGTTGCCGCACCTTCTGCGTTGCCCTCTTGGAAGCCAAAAGAACTCAAGGCACGCGGCATGACGCCGCAGCAACAGCAGCATATCGCGGCTTTTATTGCAAGTTACACGCGCAAAACCCAGCAATCCAAGCAACTGACGCAGCAACACCGCAGCGTGCTGGCAGATAACCGCGCTTCGGCGAATTTCCGCCTGTCGGTGAAAGAACTGATTTATCCCATCGTCGGCGACCGCGCCAGCGGGGCGAGAACCTGGGATATTGACGGCAACGAATACATTGATATTACTATGGGTTTTGGCGTCAATTTGTTCGGTCATCAGCCGCCGTTTGTGGTGGAAGCCATTGCCAATCAATTACATAAAACCATGCAACTGGGTTTGCAAACGCCGCTGGCGGGCGAAGTCGCGGCGTTGATTTGCGAATTGACCGGAATGCAGCGCGTGACCTTTTGCAACTCCGGCACTGAGGCGGTGATGACCGCGTTGCGTTTGGCGCGTCTGGCGCGGCGCAGGCAAAAAGTCGTGCTGTTTGTGATGTCCTATCACGGGCATTTTGACGGCGTGCTGGGCGAACCGGAAGACGGTATCACTGTGCCTTCCGCGCCTGGCGTCTGCCCGGGCATGGTGCAAGACATCATTCCGCTGAAATACGACGATCCTGCATCGCTGGACTACATCCGCGCCCATGCGCAGGAACTTGCTGCGGTGCTGGTTGAGCCAGTGCAAAGCCGTCACCCCGAGTTGCAACCCCGCGCCTTTTTACACCAGCTGCGTGCCTTGACCCTGGAAACCGGCATCATCTTGATTTGGGACGAAATGATCACAGGTTTTCGCATTCATCCAGGTGGCGCACAAGCCTGGTTTGGCGTACAAGCAGACCTCGCTACTTACGGCAAAATCGTTGGCGGCGGGATGCCGATTGGCGTTATCGCCGGCAAAGCCCAATTCATGGACGGCATTGACGGCGGCTTCTGGCAATATGGCGATGGCTCTTATCCGCAAGCAGATACTACCTTTTTCGCTGGTACTTTCTCCAAACACCCGCTGGCAATGGCGGCGGCAAAAGCCGTGTTGCAGGAAATCAAACGCCAGGGCGGTGCTTTGCAGGATAACCTCAATCGCCGCACTGCCACCTTTGCGCAACGCCTTAACGACTGGTTTACCGCCGGACAAGTGCCTTTGCAGATCACCTATTTTGGCTCGCTGTTCCGCTTTGTTTTTTCTGGCAATCTGGACATGCTCTATTACCACCTGGTAGATCAAGGTTTGTATGTGTGGGAAGGGCGCAACTGCTTCCTTTCTGTGGCACACAGCGACGCAGACATTGACCTGATTATCGAGAAAATTCAACGTGCTGTGATTGAACTCCACGCTGGCGGCTTTTTGCCGGACGCCGCGCCACAGCCAGCCAGCGCCGCAGGTGTACCCATTAGCTGCCCACTGACGCCTACGCAACAACATTTTTGGGCAATGTGCAAAGGTAATCAGGCAGCGGTGCAAAGCTACATCGCCACGCTGCTGCTACAGGTTGCTGGCGATCTGAATCTGGAATACGTTCAGCAAATCGCGCAGCAACTCATGCAGCGTCACCAATCCTTGCGCATCTTGATTGATACCCAAACTGAACAAGCCGTGATTTTCCCGCATCTCACGCCGACCGTGCTCTACGGCGAAGCCAACGATTATGACGCGCTGATGGCTTGGCTAGAACAGCAAGCCCCCTTTGACCTGCACCAGGGTCCTCTGTGGCGTTGGTGTGTCGTCCGTGCTGCCAGCGGCGAACACTGGTTAGCCCTACAAATGCAGCACATTGTCAACGACGGCATCAGCATGAGCCTATTGCTCGAAGAATTTGCCACGCTCTACAACGCACAGGCGCAACGTAGGGGCGAAAAATCTTTCGCCCCTACTACAACATCTTTCGCCCCTACTACAACATCTTTCGCCCCTACTACAACATCTTTCGCCCCT
>DYPD01000027.1:22053-39628 GCA_020720115.1 Thiomargarita sp.
CTTTCGCCCCTACTACAACATCTTTCGCCCCTACTACAACATCTTTCGCCCCTACGCTGCCGCCCGCCGCCCAATGGCAGGATTTTCTGCGCTACAAAGCCGAGTACGCACAGAGCGCACAACGCGCTGAAGATTTAGTCTTTTGGCAAAACCAGCTAAAAGCCGGCGTCAAATCCGCAGCGTTAAGCGAAGATTACCCACGTCCCGACATCTTCCCGCATCTCGGCTGTCGCTACGAAATCAAATTGCCGCCCGAAGTCTTCGCACAACTCAAGCAAACCGCGAAACAACAACAGGCAACGCCTTTTATGTTCCTTGCCGCCAGCGTTTCTCTATTGTTTCATTTACTCAATGGCGACACGCCCGAATCCACACCGCAAATGCTGGCATTTCCAGTCTCCGGGCGTTTTTTCCAAGGCAGCGACCACTTAACCGGCAACGCCGCGCACCCGGTGCTACTCATTACCCGTCTGCCCGCCGACGCGCACACCTTTGCCGATTATCTGCGTTACCTGCGCGGCGAACTCCTGGAACTCTACAAACACCAAGAGTTCTCCGCCCGCGATCTCGCACAAGAAATGCGCAAGGCGAACTTGCCATTTCAAATGCCCGCTATCCGTTTCAACTTTGATCGCCCGCAAGCATTAACGGCGCTTAGTGGTGCGGCAGTCAGCTATCAACCCATGCCGCTGCACACCATGACAATGGATTTGTTTATTGACGTAATGGAATGGGAGAATACCTGGCAAATACGTTTTGAATACATGGTAGACGTATTCAGCGCAGAGCACATTGAACAGCTTGCAACCCAGTTTATACGCTTGCTACAACGTGCCAACGATGAACACATTGCTTTACCGCAATTGCTTTCGTAACTCAATGTAGGGCGGATTCAGCGATAGGCTATCCGCCCCTAACTCTAATGGAAAATGTATGCAAGTCGCAGTACCTGAAATCCACAATCACGAACAGTTATTACAACTCGCCAGTGGTTACACCGTCTCCCAATGTTTATTTGCTACCGCCCAACTAGGCATTGCCGATCATCTATTTACGTCACCCAAAACTTGCACTGAGCTTGCTGCATTAACCCATACCCATGCTGGCGCCTTACAACGTCTGCTTAATGTGTTGGTGGGATTGAACTTGCTTAAAGAAGATGAACAGGCTTGCTTTACCCTGTTACCTGCCGGAGAAAGTCTAGCCAGTCAAGCAACCCATTCGATTCGTCAATCCCTGCTCATGTATGCAGAAATCAATTATTCTACTTGGGGAGAACTGCTCTACAGCTTACAAACCGGTGACAGTGCTTTTGAACATTTGCATCAACAGCCCTTATATGACTATGTGAAGCAACATGCAGAATTAGCCATCACCTTTGATAAAGACATGTTAGAACTCGCAGCTTTAGCAGATCAACAGATTCTACAAACCTATGATTTCTCCCCATTCAAATGCGTTGTGGATGTGGGCGGTGGCAGCGGTCATTTCTTAACTGGCATACTGCGCCAACAAGCAGATTTACAAGGTATTTTATTTGATCTGCCCAGCGTTGTAGAACGCGCTCAATACCAATTGCAAGAAGAATCAATAGTAGGGGCGAAAAATGTTTCGCCCGTAGAGACGAAAAATGTTTTGCCCCTACGATGTCAATATGTCGGCGGCAGTTTCTTTGAACAAGTGCCGAGTGGCGGCGATTTGTATGTGATTCGCAATGTACTCAATGATTGGAATGATGAAAAAGCCCTGCAAATTCTACAAAACTGCCGCGCTGCTATGACGCAAGAAGGACGTTTACTGCTGATTTTACGTTTATATGCAGAAACCCACGTTTCTTTAGGAACGCAACTCTTGCAACTCAATCGCTTGCTCACCCGCTCCGTCAGTGGCGGCACGATGCGCACCTTTGAACAAATTAACCACCTGTGCCAAGCCGCAGGTTTTGTTTGTTCTACGCCGATTGAAACAAAATCTTTTACCGAAATGTGCTTGATTGAAGCACGCCCGGTAGTTTAGCTTTCTACCTTCTACCATGAGGACTCTGTATGCACTCTTCCGATCAGCAAGGTTTTATCTATGGTCGCGCTAATACGCGCAAACAAATACTCGATTTGGTATCCGGTTATGTGATTGCGCAATCTTTATTCGCCACTGCGCGAATCAATTTAGCTGAACACTTGCAAGCAGGTGCTCGGTCGCTAGAACAACTGGCACAATTAACTGCCACTCATCCAGTGGTGCTGGCGCGTTTACTCAGCATCTTGGTTGATTTAGGTTTAGTAAAAGAAGTTGAAACTCATCTATTTCAGCTAGAAGCGGCTGGTGAATACCTCGCAGAGAGCAATCCGCATTCGATTCGCCATATTCTGATGATGACGGGTGATTTATTTTATCCGGCGCTGGGTGAATTCACGCATACATTGCGCACGGGCAATAGTGGCGCAGAGCGTTACTTAAACATCACCAGCGCAGAATTCTATAGCTACCTTAAGCAACATCCAGAACTGGCAGATACCTTTGATAAAGCAATGGAAGAGCTGACCGAATTGGTGAATACCGAAGTGGTACAGACTTACGATTTCTCTCAGGTAGGCAGTCTGGTGGATGTGGGTGGCAATATGGGACAACTGGTGCGTGCTATTGCCACTCAATATCCAGGCATTCGCTGTACCTTGTTTGATATGCCCAGCGTCATTGAGAAAGCGCAAGCCTTTTTTGTATCAGAAGAGCTGAAGCAAGGCTGTGAATTGATTGGCGGCGACTTCTTTCAAAGTATTCCCGTCGGACGTGATCTCTATATCCTGAAAAATGTGTTAATTGACTGGAATACCGAGAATTCTATTAAATTATTGCAGCAATGCCGCCAGGCAATGGGCAGTCAGGGACGTTTATTGATTATTCAACGCCTGCGTGCAGAGACTCAATCTGCTTCGTTGCGCAATAAACTGGCTAATCTGACATTCATGACCATGCGTTCAGTTGAGGGCGGCGGGGTGCGTTCATTAGAAGAATATGCGCCTTTAGCGCAAGCGGCGGGATTAAAAATAACTCATGTGATTCCATTAGAATCAGAATCAGAAGTATCCATTATTGAATTGCAGGCTGAATAAAAAAATCAAGGAAACCTTAAGATGACGCAACAAGCAAATTCGCATGTGTTTTATGCACAGGGCTGGAACGCAGAATACCAGCTTGCCGAGCATGGCGAAGGCATTTATGTGTTTGACAGCAATGGTAAACGCTATTTAGATGCAATTGGTGGTACGCATTGCATTACGCTCGGTTATGGTGTGGAAGAAATTGCGCAAGCAATGGCAGAGCAAGCGATGAAAGTGCCTTTCACCCACAAAGTGCAATTTACCAGTGCGCCGCAAGAAGAACTCGCCAGTGCCGTAGTGGAAATTGCACCACCAGGCATGAATCATGTGCTCTTTGTCACCGGCGGTTCAACGGCGAATGAAATGGCAATGCAAATTGCTCGTTATTATCATTTGGTGCGCGGTAATGAAAATAAATATCGGGTGATTGGACGCTGGCATAGTTATCACGGGCGCACCACCTCAACGCTTTCAATGTCAGGCAGCCAGTTTGTCAAACGCGAAGATATGCAGCCGTATCAGTATGATTTTCCTCATATTCATGCGCCGCATTGTTACCAATGTCCGTTTTCGCGCACTTATCCTGAATGCGGATTGGCGTGTGCCACTGAATTGGCGGACACCATTGAGCGCGAAGGCGCAGATACGATTTCCGCGTTTATTGCTGAGCCGATCATCGGTGGCGCGGGCAGCGCAGTGACGCCGCCGCCAGGCTATTATGAAAAAATCCGAGAAATTTGTGATGCTTACGATGTGTTGTTTATTGCCGAAGAGGTGGTGACCGGGTTCGGGCGCACGGGTAAGCATTTTGGCATTCAACATTGGGACGCAGTGCCGGATTTTCTCACTTCTGCCAAAGGCTTAAGCAGCGGTTATGCGCCTATGGGCTGTGTGATTTTGCACGATAAAGTCACAGAAACCTTTTTCCAGAGTCAACGCAAAACAGTGCCGACTTTTGTCACCTATTCGGGGCATCCGATCAGTTGTGCGGCTGCGTTGGCAGTGCAGAAATATGTTAAAAAACACAACCTTGTACAACAATGCGCGGAACGCGGTGAGTATCTGAAACAGGCGTTGCAAAAACTCGCTGAGCGCGAATCTTTAATCGGCGATGTGCGCGGCAAGGGTTTGTTGTTGGGCATTGAATTTGTGCAGGATCGCGCTACGCATGAACCCATGCCTAGAACCTTGCATTTCACTGAAACCTTGATTAAAACCGCTTTTGCCAATGGTTTGATTACACGCGGACGTTTTGGTACCGGAACGCAAATCAATGGCGATCATATTCTGCTGTCGCCGCCGTTCATTATTTCTGAAGCTGAGTGTGATGAATTGGTGGATTTATTGGCACAGAGCATTCAACAAGCCCGTGCTCAAGTAGCAATTTGATTCGGTTAACTTAAAGGAACTTCAAGATGACGACTTCTGATTCTTCTCTCCCGCGCACCTTGAGCGATGTGATTGTAGATTACTTAACGCTGCTGGGCGTGGATTATGTGTTTGGCGTACCTGGCGGGCATATCGGTGGTTTGTTTGATGCGCTGCACCGCAGTGCGCAACGCGGCGGACCGCGCGCTATTCTGGCTCGCCACGAAAGCGGCGCGGCTTTTATGGCGGCGGGTTATGCGCGGGAAAGCGGCAAGTTGGGCGTGTGTTGTGGCACTACTAATCCCGGCACCACCAACCTGATCACAGGGGTAGCGGCGGCGGATGAGGATCAGGATCGGGTGCTGGTGTTGAGTGGGCAGACGGTGTTGCCTAAATTTGGGCGCGGTTCGTTTCAGGAGTCTTCGCCGGATGTGTTGGACACCACCGCCATGTTGGGGCTTTGCACCAGTTACAATAGTCTGGTAACGCATCCGCAGCAGCTTGAGCCGAAGTTGCTCACTGCTCTATTGACGGCGTTGCGTCCGCCGTTTGGTGCGGCGCATTTGAGTATTCCGGCGGATATTTACCGCACGGCTTGGGCTGCGCCTATCGCGTATCCGCATTTTCCACAACTGCTGCAAGCGCCGCACGCGCTCTTGGATACCATCGCCGCCGAGCGTTTGTTGCAATTGGTGCTCGAAACCCGCCGTGCGGGGAAACAATGCGTGATTTTTGTCGGTCATAATTGCCAAGGCGCCAGCGAGGCAATCATGGCGTTAGCCGAGCGCCTGGATGCCAAGCTGATCAGCACCCACGCGGGCAAAAACTGGCTGAATGCCTGTCATCCGCGCTATGCGGGGGTGTTTGGTTTTGCCGGTCATGCCAGTGCGCGGGCGGCATTGGAAGACCCGCAAACGGGTTTGATCATCGCTGCGGGTACACGCATGGGGCAGTGGGGAACTTCTTCTTGGGATGCGGCGTTGTTTAATGAAAAAATGGTGCATATTCATTCACATCCTTATTATTTTCAACGCACTTTAGAAGCGCAACTGCATGTGCATGGTGAAATCAAAGCGGTGTTTGAACATCTGCTGGCGGGGTTGCAACAGGTAGAGTTGCCGCTGCCCGCTGCGGCTGTGCCGACAGCGGTGGCAAAAGGCGAGTTTCCGCCGCACATCAGCGTGAATAGCGCGCCCGACATTGAAGCGCAAACGCCCATGCACCCGCAAATTCTGATGCAGCGCATGATGCGTGATTTGCCAGATAACACGCGCTTGGTGGTTGATGCGGGCAACTGCATGGCGTGGACTATTCACTACTTTTTCAATCGCCAGCCAGGCTGTTGCCAATATTCTATGGAAACCGCTTCAATGGCGTGGGGCGTGGGGGCAGCGGTCGGTTTTGCGTTTGCCAACCGCGCTGTGCCGGTGGCTTGTTTGGTGGGCGATGGTGCCTGGCTGATGAGTTCACAGGAAATGAGTGTGGCGGTCGCAGAAAAGCTACCGATGATTTACCTAGTGCTCAACGACAGCGGCTACAACATGATCAATCAGAACCAAATACAAAAAAGCAGCCTCAAGATTGATTTTCCTATTCCGCCAACCGACTTTGCGCTCATTGCGCAAGGTTTGGGCGGTTATGGGCAGGTGATCCGCAACGCTGCTGATTGGGATGCGTTGGATATTGGAGAAATCTTGCGCCGCAATGCGCCCACGCTGCTGGATGTGCGCATTGATCAAGCCGCATTCGCGCCCTTGGAAATGGCTTAAGGAAATGACGCAAAAGAGCTTAATTCAAAGGTTCAAACAAGGATTCTAAATCGGTAGTAGATAACCCCGTAGCGCCGCTGCCTTCACCCAACAAGGCATCGGCGAGTTTTTGTTTATGCGCTTGTAATTCTTGGATTTTTTCTTCCACAGTGCCTTCAGTCAAGAGTTTGTAAACAAAGACTTTTTTGTCTTGTCCGATGCGGTGGGCGCGGTCGGTGGCTTGGTTTTCTACAGCGGGATTCCACCAGGGATCGTAGTGAATGACGGTGTCGGCGGCGGTGAGGTTTAAGCCGGTGCCGCCGGCTTTGAGGCTAATGAGAAACAAAGGCACTTGCCCGTCTTGGAATTGCTCAACTATTTCGCCGCGATTTTTTGTCCGTCCGGTCAGCTTGAGATAGTCTAATTTGTGCTTTTTGCATTCGATTTCGATGAGGCTCAACATGCTGGTGAATTGCGAGAAAAGCAGCACGCGCCGTCCTTCTTCAAGCATTTCTGGCAGTATGTCCATGAGTAAATCGAGCTTAGCGGATTGCTTGACTTGATGAGCGGTTTCGAGTTTGAGCAAGCGCGGATCGCAGCAAATTTGTCGCAGTTTGAGCAGGGCATCAAGAATGACGATTTGGCTACGACCAATGCCTTTTTGCGCGATTTCGCGGCGAATTTTGTTGTGCATGGTCAGGCGAATGGTTTCGTACAGGTCGCGCTGTGCGCCGTCAAGTTCGACGCTGCGTACTATTTCGTTTTTCTCGGGTAATTCTTTAACAACCTCTTCCTTAGTGCGACGCAGCATAAATGGAGCGATGCGTTTGGCGAGTATGTCGCGCCGCAAGGGATCGCCGTCGCGTTCGATGGGACCGCGAAATAGGTTGCGGAAGCTTTGGTTATCGCCAAGTAAGCCAGGCATGAGGAAATGAAACAGTGACCAGAGTTCGCCTAGGTGGTTTTCCATTGGGGTGCCGGTTAGACATAAGCGGTGGTCGGCATGAAGCTGGTGCACCAGTTGCGTGACCTTGGCTTTAGGGTTTTTGATGTTCTGTGCTTCATCCAAAATCAGTAGCGAGTAGGTGTGCGCCATCAGTGCTTCGCGGTCGCGGGGCAGCAGCGGGTAGGTGGTGAGAATCAGGTCGTAGTGTTCGAGGGCTTCAAAATGCTGTTTGCGCTCGGGTCCGTGTAAGGTGAGCACGCGCAATGCGGGGGCAAAGCGTTGACTTTCGCGTTTCCAGTTGACCATGAGACTGGTCGGGGCGATGACGAGCGCGGGCTTGTCAAGGCGTCCGGCGTGTTTTTCGGTGAGTAAATGTGCCAGTGTTTGGACGGTTTTGCCTAAGCCCATGTCGTCAGCCAGAATGCCGGCGAGCTTAAATTCGCGTAAAAATTGTAGCCAATTCAAGCCCTCTTGCTGATACGGGCGCAACTCGGTTTGAAAGTCGGCGGGTAGCGCTATCTCTTTGATACCTTTTAAATTTTTGAGTTTGCGTCCCAATTCTAACAGGCGCTCGCCGCCCATCCAGCGGGTGCGTGCGACGTTCATAGCGGTTTCTAATTCGACCAGTTGCGCGGCGCGTAAGGTTAGCAGCCGTAGCCGTCCGGCTTCATCCAGCGGTTCTGCGCCCAGCAATTCAATCAGCACATGCAGGATGTCGCGCACGCGACCTACGGGTAACGGCAAGATGCGTCCGTCTTCCAGGCGCGGCGTGAGCAGCGTGCCATCAGGTAATTCGGTAAGACGCTGTAATTCGCTGCCATCGGACAGGTTGCGCAGCAAATCTACCAGCAGCGGCAGCAGATTGATTTTTTCGCCGTTGATGTACACACCCAGTTCTAGTCCAAACCAGTCAATGCCGCTGCTTTCTTCAATTTCTGCATACCAGTCTTCTAGCAACAGCGGGTCTAGGGTTTGGAACAAATAATCGGCGGCCATCTCGACTTTCCAGCCTTCGCCTCGCAGTTTAGGCACTTGGTGCAGGCTGAAATCTAACAGCGCTTGCTCAGAAGCCATGTCAGTTGGGTGTTCGCCTGCGGCTATGACTAAATCGGCACGGCATTCTTCTGGCAGCTTGAAATGCCCTGCCAGCGCGTGATCGGCAAGCGGCACGAAACGTAGCTCCCGCAAGCGCTGTTTGGCGTGTTGTTCCTCGGCAAAATCCCGCTGTACTTGCACCAGCAGTTGCCGGTCAGTGTCATAAAAATTAAGTATTTCAGGTGCTTGGCTATACGCATTGAGCACCGCTTGCGCGTAACGGAAAGAGAGGCGCAGTAAAGGGAACACTTGGGCTTCTTGCGGTTGCGAAGGCTGAAACGGCGCGTTGCTCAAGGGTGGCACTGAGGTATATCGCCAGCGATGCGCATATTCTGTCTCAAATATTTGATTATAAAGATAAATTTCGCATTGCAGTGGGTGCTGCTCAAAACACTGTTGTCCCAGCGGTTGCGGTTTGGGCAACTGCTCAGGCAAGCGGGCGGCTTGTTTTTCCAAGGCTTTACGCACTTGCATGGCTTGCTCAGGCAGAAGCACCGGCGCTTCTAGCAGCACTTCTGCCAGTGTTGCGGGCAAACCAGTGTCTAAGGGACCGCATTCAGCCGTTTCCAAGTCTACATACCAAGGCGGGCTGAGTCCCAACACTTCACAAGCGCCACCTGCTACACGGTAGGACAGGCGTTGCCGTCCATCTTGCTCGACGCGCCAGTGCGCTGTCGCTTGTCGCGCCGTGCCCAAACGCAACGGCGGGTTGTTTTTGTGCAACCAGTGACAGCGTTCGGTGGAGAGCAAACGCTGTAGCACTTCTACCGCTTCAGCGCCGTGCAGATCATAGCTTTGTCGCTGCGCTGTGGTTGCTTCCTGTAGATGCGTGAGCCATTTCAGCAGCACCTTGTCCAGTGGGCGGATGTAGGCGGCTTGGGTGTCTTTGAAGGGATGGGTAATGCTGTAGCCGCCGTTTTTCAGTAGGCGGGTAGAGACCAGTTCAACCTGTAGCTTTTTGTAACCGTTGTTCTGCGTTTGTGGATGCAGAATGTATAGCAGGCGCTGGCGTAATTGTTCGGGATAGGCATCAGGTTCGCCCGTGTCGCAGGCTTCTTGCACGCGCAATAGCCATTGGCGAATGCCAAAATCCAGTCCGCTTTCCGCAGCGGGCGCGGCGTTTACAGACGGTTTCGGTTTGCTCGGCGGTGGCGCAGGAGAGCGTAACGCATGGCTGGGAACTGTGGTAGCAGATGCCTGTTGGTCAAGTGCCGGAATGCCGTTTTCCAGGACTTCCATCAGCACTGCGGCAACATGCTTGCAATGGTAGCCAACCGGACAGGTGCAACTGGCATCAAAGCTGAAATCAGACGCAGAGCGCCGCCCGTGTAGTCGGATATTTTGCTGATAGACTGCGTGTCCAGAGCCTTTCACGCTGGCGTGGATAAGCAGATCGCCGTTATCTTGGCGCTCGTAGCTGACCTGTTTGACTCGGCGTTCTAACCAATAGTTCATACCGAGCCGGTAAGCGGCGGTAGGAATAATGCGGCGTAAATCGTTTTTACTGAAGGCAATCAAAAGGCGTCGTCCAGTCGGTGAGTTTGGCGGTCAAGAAGAGGCGCATTTTAC
Source organism: Thiomargarita sp. (assembly GCA_020720115.1). Taxonomy (GTDB): domain Bacteria; phylum Pseudomonadota; class Gammaproteobacteria; order Beggiatoales; family Beggiatoaceae; genus BB31. The sequence goes on from DYPD01000027.1 coordinate 31,878, forward strand.
TACAGACCAGGCATCAGCGGGGAATTGTGCAAGGCGGCAGAAAAATCTATTCCAAGCCCGCGTCTTATTGGCGTTCCGTATTGACTAAGGATTTGCTGGATTTTTCTTTGTAATTGCGTAGACGGGATAAAACTCTTTGTTTTTCTTCAGTAATTTTCCAGCCCTCTGGGGTTTGGCGAAGCCGCCAGCTATGCCGTGCCTGTCCACTGATGCGTATGGGTCCGTCTTTTTGCTGGGGATTGTAGACTGAGAAACTGAGTAGGTAAGTCACGAGAATTTCGCTGTTTTCGGCAGTGGAGGTGATTTCGAGTTCCCCCACCAGGTTTTGTTGCACTAGCGGCCAGCGCACAAAGTAATCGGCTTTTTCTTGTGCAACCAGCACCTTATCTACGATGCCCCAGGTGTAGTAATCCACTTGGTTGGCGTAGAAAGTCATGAGTTGTTCGACATCGCCCTTTTCTAACACGTTAAAGTAATGTTCTATAAACGCCCGCAATTCGCTGTCTAGCGGTGAGCGCACTGGCGGATTTGCGTTGGCAGTATCAGCCGCCCAAGCCTGGGCAATGGGCTGCATTTGCCAGCCTGGTTCACTCAGCAAAAACCACATGCTAGAAACAACCAGAAAGAGGGCGCTGAATAAAGGTAATAACCAGCGCCTGAGTGCGGCGGGTGAGCCGGTGTTACGCCCTGCTGCTTTATTCATGGGTGGTATTGTGTTTGCGGGTATAAATGGTTTGTTTTTCAAAGACGATTTTTAAGCCGTCCGGCTCGCGGCGTAAGCGCCATTCTTGTTTGGCTTTACCGCTGCTAGTACGCATTCCGTCTTCATGATCTGGGTTGTAAGCAATAAAAGTTATATCAAATATCACATGTTTTTCGTTGCTTTTATTGGTGTCGAATAGTTCTACAGGTCCTGCCAGGGCATAGCGCACTTGTGGCCAACGATTGAAAAAGGCACGTTTATCATCCCGAATGGCGCTTTGTCGTACCGAACCCCAGTTGTAATAATCAACCCATTCTGTATAGAAAGTCAAAAGCAATTCTACATTGGCTTGTTCATTGGCGGCAAAATACCTGCCAATTAAGGTTTCTACTTCTGCTTGTTGAATAGGTTGATAAATTCTGCCCGATATTAAGGCATTGAATGAACCTGGGCGTTGATATTCTTGATACAACAAATAGCCACCAGGAATGCCAATGACCAATAACACCAGTGTCCAGATGAAGAAGTTGTACCCATAATCTCGCGTCAATTCGGGATTAGAACGGGTGCTATGAGAACGTTCGGTTTGCGGGAGGATTTCTAACGGTGGCGCTAACATGGCTTCGCGCCATTCACGGATGCTTTGCGGACGCGCTTCTTCGTCAAGTGCCAGCGCCCAGTCTATCGCGCGCAAAATTTCTCGCCGGTAGCGTTCACCGCCTAATTCAACAGCACGCGGCATGTCGTCGCGCTTGAGACGCCCCACCACTTCATTGGGTGCGCGTCCGCTGATGGCGTAATACATGACTGCACCCAGCGCATAAATATCCGTCCAGGGACCCTGCTCGCTTTTGCTATCGTATTGCTCGAAAGGCGCGTAACCGGGGGTGACAATGCTGGTTAAGCTGGTGCTTTTTTGCCCGATAGCAAAACGCGCTGCGCCAAAATCCAGCAAAATCGGCTGTCCGTCAGTACGGATTACAATGTTGGCAGGTTTAATATCGCGGTGTAAAAAACCCGCGTTATGCACCTCCTGCAAACCTTCCATCACCGGCAGCACGATTTCCAGTAGGCGTTTTTCTTCCAAGGGGCCGCGCTTGAGCAACGCCGACAGGCTCTCGCCCTCGTGATATTCCATCACCATATAAGCCGTGCGGTGTGCTTCAAAAAAACGCAATACACGCACTATGTTAGGGTGCTTAAATTGCGCCAGCGTGCGGGCTTCGAGAATAAAACGCTGCAAGCCCCAATCAAAAGCTTCCTCATCCGTGCTGGATTTTGCGTACACAGTGCTGACGCCTTCGCGCACTGCCAATTCATTGGGCAAGTATTCTTTAATGGCGACCCATTGCTCAAGCTGTGCGTCCCAAGCGCGGTAAGTAATGCCAAAACCGCCATGCCCGATCACTGCATCAAGGCGGTATTCATGCAGGGTAAAATCGGCAGGTAAGGCACTGCGATGCGTTGCTTTCGACATGAACGCTGGTCTCAAAATCCTGAAATGGCGATGGGGTGCAACAGTAATAGAGTCAAAGGTCTATGCGATAACAAAGACTTGCAGGCGGCTATCCTAACAAAAAATTGCACTGAATTTTGGAAAAAATCAGCCTGGCTGCCAGTCAAGCGTCAACCAACCTTTAGCAAAATCTGCTGCGCTACGTTGCCCCTTTCCTCTTGGCTTTGGGTTAATGACAGAGATTGCGTCCTATTGCTTAAGCGGGCTATGATGCTTAACCAGCGTAAATACTGATTTTTTCCTAAAAAAGCCCTCATTTTTCAAAATCCATGATGAGTTTACGCCCAAGGTCTTGATTAGGAAGTAACCCATAGGAGCATTAGCTGATGAAACATTCTTTTTATGTCGCTGTATTAGTTGCAGTCTTGGGTGGCTTGCTACCCGCAGTCACAACCGCCGCTGAACCAGTCAACGCACCAGCAGCCGTACCCGCACAATAAGGTGGTGTATCACATTAATTACAAAGACCCCAAATTACTCAATTCAGCCTTGGGTAACATCAAGAATCACATCAATGGCGTGGGGGAAGACAATATTACCCTGGTGGTTGTCTTACATGGTGACGGAGTAGAGTTGTTAAAACTGGCTATGGAAGACACCAATTTACAGAGCAAAGTCTTGGAGTTACGCGCACAAAAGGTGAAATTCCTCATTTGCAACAACACCCTAAAAAGCCGCACTATCAAGCTGGAAGATTTATTTGAAGCCACTGAAGCCGATGTAGTGCCTTCCGGCGTCGTGGAGTTAGCACGACTGCAACAGCAAGGCTACGCCTACATCAAACCCTAACTTTGAAATTGCCCACTAGGGTGTGCAAAATTCATTGAAGCGATTTTGCGCACCCACAGGGCGCTCACAAACTTGCTAAAGCAGGGTAAATTCAGCTAATTAAATTCACAGATACGTCATAAAACTAGCAAAAAGATGTCATAAAAAATTCAATAAATTGTCATATAAAGTTCACTCCCGTAGCCGAAAATGCAGTTTAAATTGCAAAGAACTGAACTAAACATTTAGTCAACTGGAGAACTTTATAGTATGCCCCGCATAGAACAACATGACCCCCTCTCTCAACGCAACAACTTAGTTGTTAGCCTAGCCTCCTCAATGGAAGAAGTTAAAGCCGCACAAAGCCTGCGTTTTCGTGTGTTTGCAGAAGAAATGGGCGCGGAATTACCCAGCAGCGATATGGGTTTAGACCGTGATCATTTTGATACCTATTGTCATCATTTGATTGTCCGCGATACCCATAGCGGCGAGGTCATTGCCTATACGCGCATTTTGACCGATAGCCAGGCAAAATTAGCCGGACGCTATTACTCAGAATCAGAATTTGACTTGCACCATATCCATGATTTTAACGGCAAAATTATGGAAGTCGGACGCACCTGCGTACACCGCGATTATCGCAGCGGCGCTGCCATTGGCGTGCTCTGGTCGGGTCTAGCGCAATTCATGGTGGAAAATCGCTTTGATTATTTAATGGGTTGCGCCAGCATTCCCATTACCCATGATGGTTTGTCCATTCGCACGCTCTATGAATATCTCAGACATAAGTATCTAAGTTCCGATGATGCGCGTGTGTATCCCAAAACCCCGATGCCAGCCTCATTATTTTCTTTACCTGAACAAAGCGATATTGATTGGCAAAAAACCATGCCGTTGCCGCCGTTACTCAAAGCTTATATGCGCTTAGGCGCAGAAATTTGTGGCGAGCCCTGTTGGGACCCGGCTTTTAATGTGGCAGATGTCTTTGTTTTGTTGGATCGCCGCCGCTTAAATGCACGTTATGCCAAGCATTTTGTGCAGCGCACAGTGCAAACCACCGCTCGCTTGCCCTTTACAGCGGTAACACCCCCCGGCATGATGGCTGCCTAACATCTCTGAAGAGTTGCTTTTGTTACAGCAAGGGCAACTCTAATTTCTAAATTTTTCCGTGAGATACCTTCTGCTTGCCTGCTTTTACCGCTTCCACCGCCTCCCCCGCTTTATTTAACCGCAGTGTGATCTACTGGCGTCGCATGGTACGCGGCAATCTAGTGGCACTGCATGTTTTGATTGGCGTTTTGCTGTCTTTATTAGTGATTCAGCCGCTTTTGCTCGTATTTCGCTCACGGGCTTTGCGGTGGCAACGGCGCATTGTGCAGTGGTGGTTTGCTGGCTTAACCCGCATTCTGCATTTGCATATTCAAGTTTTTGGAGCAATAACACCCAATACAGCGATTTTTGTAGCAAATCACATTTCTTGGATTGATGTTTTCGTGTTGGGGCAGCTTGCGCCGGTGGATTTTATTTCCAAAGCAGAAGTTAAACACTGGCCTATTATTGGCTGGCTGGCAGCGGCGGCGGGCACTTTGTTTATTCAACGCGGCAACCGTGATTCAATGACGCAACTACAAGCACAAATGCAAACTCGTTTGCAACAACAGCGTAGCCTGTGTTTTTTTCCTGAAGGTACTTCAACGCTCGGCGTCAGCGTTAAACCCTTTCGCCGTCGCTTGTTTCAGGCGGCGCTCAATACTGGCGTCAGTATCCAAGCTGTTGCCCTCTGCTATCTGCAAGCTGATGGGCAAGCGGACAGGATAGTGCCCTATGTGGATGACGACACCCTCCTAACGAACTTGTGGCGCTTGCTGGCTCAAGCAGAAACTCAGGCACAGGTACACTTTTGCCCGCTGTTAGAGAGAAAATCGGCGGAAACTGCGGCAGAAATGGCGTATATGACTTGGCAGCAAGTTTCACAGGTGCTAGAGGATTGTTATTAAAATTAGCTATATCAACATAGTTAGCCTAAAAACCAGCGATCCTTGGAGAAAATCTTAGACTTAAGCCTAGCCATAGTTTAAATTTGAAGACTTAAGTTTCGTCTCTTAAGGAGCACAAGATGTTCAAGCTAGGTTATGGTTTTTTATGGAGTATGCTGTTTAGCGGTTGTTTGTGCCAGGTTCACGCAGAATCACCTTTCCCTGTCGAAATTCGAGATGCACCCGATACGCTGATTGCTGTGGCGGTTGCGCAAGATAGCCAGGATGCGGCTATTTTTCCCCTCTTTACCCAAGCACCTCCAATAATGCACCTGCCGTTACACATTAAATTTCTGCACCCTGTTTGAGGTCAAATAAATTCGTGGACGACATCTCCTCTGGTTTGCTGCTAGTTATATTGCTTTGCTTGCTACTGTTATCCGCTTTTTTTTCTGGTTCTGAAACCAGCGTCATGGCGATTAACCGCTATCGCCTGCGTCACATGGCAGAAACCAATCACGCAGGCGCCAAGCGTGTGTTGGCGTTGCTACAGCGCCCTGATCGCTTGATTGGTGTGTTATTGTTAGGTAACAACTTCGTCAACATTCTTGCTTCTTCTATCGCAACAGTGTTGGCAATCAAATGGGCGGGGGAAGCCGCCATTCCTTTAGCCGCAACCATTTTGACTATTGTGTTGTTGATTTTTAGCGAAGTAACGCCTAAAACTTTTGCTGCGCTCTACCCAGAGCGTATTGCTTACCCTGCCTCCATCATTATTACGCCACTATTAAAATTGCTCTACCCGCTGGTATGGTTAACCAACACCATAGGCAATGGATTTTTACATTTACTCGGCGTTTCTATTGAAAAAACAAAACATCACGGACTTAATAGCGAAGAACTGCGTACCTTGTTACATGAAGCAAAAGGCATTATTCCAAAAAAACATCGGCAAATGCTCTTAGGCATTTTGGATTTAGAAAATGCCACTGTTGAAGACATCATGGTGCCACGCAATGACGTAGTTGGCATTGATTTAAATGATTCTATTGCTCATATTCTTGATCAACTTGAAAACTCTCATCACACGCGCTTACCTTTGTATGAAGAAAACATTGATAATGTCACCGGTATTTTGCATTTGCGCCGACTGATGCGTCATCTACGTCGTGAAAATGTGAATAAAGAACTCATCAAAAGTGCCGCACAAGAAGCCTATTTCATTCCTGAAGGAACGCCATTGAATACGCAGTTATTAAATTTTCAAAGGCATAAACAGCGTATTGGGCTAGTGGTGAATGAATACGGGGATATTCAAGGACTGGTCACATTAGAAGATATTCTCGAAGAAGTCGTAGGGGAATTTACTACGGGTTCAGGCACCTTTTACCGCAATATTCATCCACAAGCAGATGATACTTTATTGATTGATGCCGGCATTACAGTGCGAGAATTAAATAAGGCATTAGCTTGGGAATTGCCAACGGATGGACCTCGTACCCTGAACGGTCTTATTTTGGATTATTTGGAAGTGATTCCCGAAGCAGGTACCAGCTTGCGCTTAGGTAAATACCCAATAGAAATAGTGCAGATGTCCAATAATGCTGTAAAAACCGTAAAAATTCGCACCAGTGATACTTTTTTTAACCAAGTTTAGCAGTTTTAATTCCTGCCCAGGCATTGATCTTAGAACTTGCATTATGCACAAAAAATTAAATAACTACTCAGACAGACGTAAAGAAAGTTGACAGAGGAGTTCTTTATGCTACATAGCGCAGCTATGAAAACGATACTTCCTTCACGCGCATTCAGCTTAAAAAAATATTTTTTTAAGGCAATGCTTGGCGTTAGTTTGCTGCTACTGAATCTGTCGGCAATGAGCAGCGAGACAGAAATAGAAATTGATGCCAATGTATTAAAAGCCGCTTTCCTGCATAACTTCCTTAATTTCGTCGTCTGGCCCCACACAACAGAACAATTATCTGTCTGCGTCTTAGGTGAAAATCCTTTTGCCAACGTGCTTGATGAGGTGATTACAGAAGTCAATAAGCTCAGCCCGCAGTCCAAAATCACCACCACCTATAGCCAGCGTGTTCAAGGGCTAGAAACCTGCCACATCGTCTACATCAGCGACTCTGAAAAACATCGCCAAGGCGCTATCCTTGATTATTTGCAACCGCACCCGGTGCTGACTGTCAGTAGTTTGCCAGGCTTTGCACAGCGCGGTGGTGATATTGAATTTGTGACTGTGCAAAAACGGGTACGCTTCAATATCAATAACACGGCGATGAAACAAAAAAACTTAAAAGCCAGCGCCAATCTTTTGCATGTTGCGGCTGAAGTGTTTTAAGAGGCGTCTCGGCAATGGAACTATCTACATTGAAACCAGGCTTGTTAGGTGTTTTGGCATCTGTGTGCATGTTACTCGCTGTCACAACACCGACTTGGGCGGCTGAACCAGAGGCAAAAAATATTGGCAATTTATCCCTGCATGACTTGGGCGCAATTTCCGTCCCAGACCTGGCAGAAATCTTTGATGTTTTCGATGTGCTCCTAAACCCACCGCGTGTCAGCGTAGCTGGCGGCGGCAATGTCCAACAATCTCCCGGTTACACGCCCGCCATTACCAGTGTGGTAACGGCGCAAGATATTGAAGCGATGGGCGCAAATAACCTAGATGATGTCTTGCGTACTGTGCCTGGGCTGTATGTGGGGGTGTCAAGTAATGGTAATTACATCGCAAATTACAGTATGCGCGGCATACGTTACCTCTCCTCGCAGGGTTTTT
>DYPD01000144.1 GCA_020720115.1 Thiomargarita sp.
GTGTCAAAAACTTACCAAAATTATACTAATTTTTTATATTGCAACAAGTCTAATGCAGGCGGTGAAAGCCGTGGCGGCGGAGTTTCCGCAAGAACAGATTGAATTTAAGCATTGGGCGCAGTGCAAGGCGTTGTTGCCCTGTGCCATACAATGTGCGGAGTGGATTGAACACTATGGTTTAGAACAGGTAGAAAGTGGGTTTTTGCTCAATCAAGTAGGAGAATACCTAAGCCAAGCGCATGGAAATTATATGCAAGCTCAGTGTATGTATGAAAAGGCACTGGCTATTCGAGAAAAGGTATTGGGTACGGAACATCCTGATACAGCACAAAGCCTGAACAATCTGGCAGTATCTTATCGCAGACAAGGAAAACACGATTTAGTCTTGTCTTTGCATCAACGTGTGTTGGCAATTCGAGTTAAGGTATTGGGGGAAGAACACCTCGACACTGCATTGAGTTTGAACAATTTGGCGTTCTTTTATCAAACGCTGGGCGATAATGAACAAGCTTTACCTCTATATCAAAGAGCTTTAACGATACGAGAAAAAATTTTGGGTATGGAACACCCCTCCACTGCATTAAGTTTAAGTAATCTGGCAAGCTTGTATCGAAAGATAGGCTCTTATGAAGAAGCTGTAAAATTGCATCTAAAAGCAATAGAAATAAGAGAGAAACAACTAGGTGCAGATCATCCAAAGATGGCAACCAGCCTCCATAATCTGGCACTACTGTACCACGATCAAGGTAACTTTACGCAAGCCTTGCCTTTGTTAGAACGGGCGGTGGCGATTTTGGAAAAAACACTGGGCGCGGCGCATCCTTGGACACAGGAAGGACAGGCGAGTTTGGCACGGGTGCGGGCGGCGTTGGAGAGGGCGGATTGAGGTGCGGTTTTCTCGTTCCCGTGCACCGTTCCTCGTGCGAACAAGCCGCGCCGCATGAGCGATGCCGAAGCTCTGCGCGAAAACCCCGTACCGCGTGGAACGCCTGGCGCGAGGAATGTTTAGGTCAGGTTATGTTTGGCACATTGTCATTATGACTGCATATACGCTATCATTGCCGCATGGCAAACATCGTGATAGACACCAGTGTCTTAATTAGTGCATTAATTAGCAAACAAGGTGCAAGTCGGCAAGTATTAAGGCTTGTATTACAACGAGTGCATACCGCACTAATCAGCAACAGTTTGTTCTTTGAATATCAAGATGTCAGCCAAAGAACAGACATTATTGAACGTTCTCCATTAACAATTGCAGAAATTCACGCTTTGCTTAATGCGCTGTATTCTGTTTGTGAATGGATACCGATTTACTATTTATGGCGACCTAATTTAATTGACGAAGGGGATAATTTTTTAATTGAATTGGCTTTAGCAGGTAATGCAAATTACATCATCACCCACAATCTAAAAGACCTGCGTCATGCAGAGTTACATTTCCCCAACATTCAGATTGTATCCCCAGACCTTTTTTTAACAGGAGCATCAAATGGCAACTTTAACGATTCGTTTATCCGATGATAAGCACCAAAGATTGAAAGCATTAGCACAACATCGGCATATCAGTTTGAATAAATTGTTTGAGGAATTTACAATCCAAGCATTGACCGAATTTGATAGTGAATCACGATTTCGCGCATTGGCTGCGAAAGGTGATATTGAACAAGGCTTGAGGTTGTTGGACAAGTTGGATATAGCATTGTCAAATTGATGGGCTTTTCTCGTGCGAGTGTTGCGCACTGCAAACAAATACGGGCGGGAGACTTGGGTGAAAATCGAACACATTTTTGGTTTGCATAGTGTGCAGCATGTGCTGCAACAAACGCCGCAGCGGGTGTTGGAACTCTATGTGCTGCGTGAGCGCGACGATCAGCGCGTGCAGCAATTGCTGGAAACAGCAGCCCAAGCGGGAGTGCCTTGGCAGGATGTGCCGCGCCAAACTTTAGATAAGCTCAGTGAGCAGGGGCGGCATCAGGGGGTGGTGGCGCGTTGTAAGGCGTTGGCGCAGTTGGATGAGGATTGGTTGTGGGCGCGTTTGGAGCAGGCACAGGATGCGACTAGCAAGCCTTTGTTGTTGGTGTTAGATGGGGTGCAAGACCCGCACAATTTGGGGGCTTGTTTGCGTACTGCGGATGCGGCGGGCGTGATGGCGGTGATTGTGCCCAAGGATCGGGCGGTGGGTTTGTCGGGAACGGCGCGAAAAGTGGCTTCTGGTGCGGCGGAAACTGTGCCGCTGTTGACTGTGACAAATTTGGCGCGTTGTCTGCGCGAGTTGCAGGATCATGGCGTTTGGTTGGTGGGTATGGCTGGTGAAGCGGAGGCTTCTGTGTATCAAGCGGATTTTCGCGGGGCTGTGGCGCTGGTGTTGGGCGCTGAGGGGGATGGATTGCGGCGCTTGACCCGTGAAACCTGTGATCAGTTGGTGCGCATTCCCATGCAGGGGCAGGTGGAGAGCTTGAATGTTTCGGTGGCGGCGGGGATTTGTTTGTTTGAGGCGGTGCGGCAACGCGGGCTAAAACCGGCTTAGTCTGGTGCTTGGCTGGCTTGCAGCAAGGCGCTGATGGCGCTTGCGGGTACTGGGTGATGAAATAGAAAACCTTGAACAAAATCACAACCTTGTGCATGTAGGAATGCCAGTTGTTGTGGGTCTTCAATGCCTTCTGCGATCACTTTAAGGTGCAGTTGATGTGCCATTGTGATCATTGCTGATACCAGCGCCGCGCCGCTGTCGGAATGAATGTCGGCAATGAATGAGGCGTCAATTTTCAGGGTATCAATGGCAAATTGTTTTAAGTAACTGAGAGAAGAATAGCCAGTGCCAAAGTCGTCAATGGCTAAATTGACGCCGAGTTGTTTTAAGTTGCGCAGCATATTGACGGTTTTTTCTGCGTAACTCATTGCTGCGGTTTCGGTAATTTCTAGTTCTAACCACTGAGCTTCTAATTGCGCTTCTTGTAGTGCCTTTTCAACCCATTGTTCTAGCCCGTTTTGATAAAACTGCTGCGCGGATAGGTTGACCGCCATGCGCATCGGTTTAAAGCCTTCGTTTTGCCAGGCTTTATTTTGTTGACAGGCGGTGTGTAGTACCCATTCGGAAATTGGCAGAATCAATCCGCAGTCTTCTGCCAAGGGGATAAATTCTGCCGGAGAAATCCAGCCTTGATGCGGGTGTTGCCAGCGTATTAAGGCTTCAACTCCGACAATTTCTTGGGTAAAGGTGTTCCATTGCGGTTGGTAATGCAGGCAGAATTCTTTGCGCTCTAGTGCTCGCCGCAAACCGTTTTGCAAGGTCAGGCGCTTATGCGCGGTGCTGTTCATGGCTTGGGTGAAGAACTGATAATGGCTGCGCCCACGTTTTTTCGCGTCATAGCCAGCGGCTTCAGCATTTTTCAGCAATTCTGCGACGCTTTTGCCGTCTTGTGGATAGAGTGCAATGCCGATGCTGGCGCTGATGAATAATTCGCTGTCATCAAGCAGAAAGGGTTGCTTGAGGCTGTCCAAAATATGTGTGGCTACGTCGCCAGCGGCTTGCAGGGCGTTATTGGGCGCGCAATCTGCCAGCAACAGGGTAAATTCGTCGCCGCTGAGACGCGCAATCATGTCGCTTTCGCCGTTGAGACAAGCGGTTAAACGCTGTGCTGTGTCATGCAGCAATTTATCGCCCGTGACATGACCAAAAGCATCGTTAATGGATTTAAAGTTATCTAAATCAATGAATAACAACACTACCCAATGATCAGTGCGAGCCGCACGGCGCACTGCTTGTTGCAGGCGCTCTTGGAACAAGGCGCGGTTAGGCAGATTGGTTAAGGCGTCGTAATGGCATAAATGATAAATACGATCTTCAGAGCGTTTTTGATGTGTGTTATCGGTGAGAATGGCGATGTAATGCGTGACCTGTTCTTGCGCGTTTTTAACCGCAGTAACGCTTAACCAGCCAGGAAAAATATCTTCAGTTTTGCGCCGATTCCATATTTCGCCGCTCCAATAGCCAACCGCCTGTAGCGCCTCCCAAATGGCGCGGAAAAAATCTGTATCGTGGCGTCCTGACTTAATGAAATGCAGATTTCTATGTAGGCTTTCCGCTTGGGTATAGCCAGTCAGAACCGTGAACGCATGATTAACGCGGATAATGCGGGCTTCTGGATCAGTGATAATGATAGCTTCGTTGCTGGCAGCAAACACACTGGCAGCCAGTTGTAATTCGGCTTCGGCACGCTTGCGCTCTTGAATTTCCAATTGCAGTTGGCGGTTTTTTTCTTCTAACTCGCGGGTGCGTTTAGAAACTTCGAGTTCTAAGAGCGTTTTAGTCACCAACAATTCACGCTCAAAAACATCCGCGTGCTGCATGATGGTTTCGAGGGAAATTTCCAGGTCAGCTTTTTCTCGCTCAAGTCCAACTAACTGCTGATTAAATAATCGCAGTTTGGTCAATAACTCGTGAGACGTGATGTCGGCATGTTCAGTGATAATATCCAAAACGATTTGTAAATCGGATCGATCCTGGACAATATCCGACAATTTCTGCCGCAATCCTTGGATTTCTGACAACATATCTTGAAGTGAAGTGTGTTTATCCATAGCGGACAGTGGGCTGTGAAAGTGCAACTGGCGTTATGCTCAGTGGGCGTGGATAAGCGCACAGGTAGGCGGCTGGCGCAAATTAAGGGCGGTGTTTAAGTCTACCTCAACGCCAAGCCAGCCAGGTAGTATGAATAAACGCACTGACTAGCTTTAGTTAAAGGTAGGCTTGCTTAAGAAACAGCCTGCCAATTTTCAATACTGCTAAATGCGACTAAAGCTTAACTAAAACGGATAAATGAATTACTGCATTCTAAGCTCTAAGGTTGGCATCAAACGCTGTAAATTTTTCAGCAAACGTACTTGCCAAGGAATACCTTCTAAGCCGGTCACAGATAATTTCAAATGCTTGCGATTGCGCACATTAATAACAAACTTAGTCATGGTATTAATACCAGAGCTGTTCAAAAATTCCAACTGTGTGACATTCAAGTTCAGTTGCTCAGCTTGTTCCTCAGCAGCTTTTAGCATCAAATCCAAAATTGGCGCGTATTCTTCTGTACCGCTTAACAATAATGAACCTGAGCAGAGGATTTCTCCGCTGTCTGCTAAATATTGAATGATATATTCTTCTGCTTTAATATCCACCTGCATTTCCTCTGGTCAACCTGAAACCAGGCTATGTTTGAATTGTATTGTTGATGCAGAAACCGTGATTTCAGCTATGCTTCTCTTACACATCCAGACTCACCATAGTGGTCACCAGCGTTATTGGTTGTTCTTCTTGTAATACATCAAAACACCAGCCAAGCTTTGCCGAGTAATCACATACCATACTTAAAAAACCCAGCCCTGAACCACCTTCATTTTCGCCCGAAGCGTTTAACTCCATTTGCTGAATATATAAATCATGTGGATCATCTGTTGTCAATAGGCGCTGAATAAAGGCTTGAAACGCTGCGACTCGTTCTGCTTTAATGACGTTGACCACATGAAAAACCAATTTATCACGATATAAATGGAAAGCAATTTTGGTTTGGTAGCGCACAGAATCATCACTAAACTTCATAGCATTTTCTAGCAGTTCATTAGCGATATATTTAGCTGCATTTTTGCTTTTTATGGGAATTTTAATCGGCGGCGATGAATCCTCCTCATCATCTGCCCGTTGTTCTAAACCTATAAAGAAAGTCTGTAAATAATCAGCAATAAAATCTGCTGACAAGCCATTATTTCTCCAGCGTTGTTTCAATGGAATTGAATTGGCAGAAAAACCAATAATCAAATACTCTACGTCATCTGGCATGGCTTCAACAAAATCGCCAAAAATTTGGCGTTGTGCAACTTGAGTCATAGATTTAGCGCCTCCCTGCACGCCTGCTGAGGGTGAGATGAAGTTAAAATCATCGCATAAGACACTGGCTTTGCCTATAGCTTTATCCAGTTCTTGCTACAACTCTCGAAAATCGCTCACCGGAATATTTTTTATAAACCTTAAATATCAATAAGTTAAATTGATTTCGTGGCTTAATAAATAGCTTTGTTAAGAATTTATGTGGCAATACAGCTAAAACCCCATTTTTGACCATTTTAAGCGCGATACTCATCTTGGTGCTGCACAAACCAGCGATAAGTATCTTCCAAGCCCTGTGCCAAACTAATCTGCGCCCGCCAACCCAAACGTTGCAAACGCGACGCATCCAACAACTTGCGCGGCGTACCCTCTGGTTTGCTGGTGTCATAAAAAATCTGTCCAGTAAAACCTATTACTTGCTGAATTTTTTCTGCCAATTCGCGGATACTCACATCAGTACCAACCCCCACATTCAAATGCGACAACATCGGCTGCGTTTCCCGCGCATAAGTGTGTGCATCCAACTGCATGACAAACACGCAAGCCGCCGCCATATCATCTACATGCAGAAATTCGCGCCGCACTTGTCCCGAACCCCACACAGTCACAGACTCCGCCTGATTTACCTTTGCCTCATGAAACCTGCGTAATAATGCTGGGATTACATGACTGTTTTGCGGATGAAAATTATCCTGCGTACCATATAGGTTAGTCGGCATTACCGACCGATATTGAGTACCATGTTGGCGATTATAGGATTCGCATAGCTTAATTCCAGCGATTTTCGCCAGTGCATAAGGCTCATTAGTCGGCTCTAAAGCCCCCGTTAAGAGTGCATCTTCGCGCATTGGCTGCGCAGCCAATTTTGGATAAATACAAGAACTCCCTAAAAACAATAGATTTTGTACTCCGGCTTGAAATGCCGCATGAATCACATTCGCTTCAATCAACAGATTGTCATAAATAAAATCTGCTGGATATTCATTATTTGCATGAATCCCTCCGACTTTAGCCGCTGCCAGCACCACATAGTCTGGCTGTTCCTGCTGCATAAAAGCTTCAACTTCTGCTTGGCGAGTTAAATCCAATTGCGCATGAGTGCGTAGCCGCAAATGTTCGAAACCTTGCGCCTGCAAACAGCGCACAATCGCCGCTCCAACTAAACCACGATGCCCAGCAACGTAGATTTTAGCTTGTTTATCCACTATCAAACCTCAGAGAAAAAAGCAGTTGTTTCAACTGCCATTAAGAAAGCAAAAAATTAGCTTAAATCTTGATAAACTCTAGTTTGCATAAAACACAGATTTTTGAAGTAAATAAAGGTTAATTAACTGCGTGACATCTTAAATAGAAAACGGGTAGTTTAACACTCAATATTTTATCAGCAATTCCCGTTTTAGCAAAAAAACCATGCACAAGAGAATCTAACGGTGTGTAAAGATTACTCTGTATTGCAGACACAGAGTATCCTCTTTCCATGAATAAATTAAGGGAAAAGAGGGGGAAATTATAGTCGGATTACTGAATCTTTAAAATAAAAGATATATAAAATCATATGCTTAATAATTATAAAAATATAATTATTGAGTAATCCTACTATATATCGGCTGGCAGTGATTGCCGCAAAATAGAGTTTGGCATGTATAGCAGATTGCCCGGTTTTGGATAAACGGCTGGGGTTTTTGACACTGCTTCCCGATTCATTGGTAATGGGTACTTGTGCTGCTTGTGCTGAGCGTAGCCAAAGTAAGCGTAGCCGAAGTAAGCAGAATCGAAGCATCAGCCCTAAATACGCGGCGGCTTGAGGCGCATCTACTTCGACAGGCTCAGCACAAGTAAAATTCATGATGAACTCCTTAAAACGACTTGTACTGAGTGGTATCCTGAGCTTGTCAAAGGGCTTGTCGAAGTATCAGTTTGCGGACTTTCCTTGTTCATACAGGTTCTGAGACCTTTGATACCGTTTTGTCTGAAACTTTGGCTAAACTGATGGAACTCAGGGACTTAATCTTTCACGCAGACTCAAAGTCTTAGGTCTTTCACGGTCTATCTGATTTCCGTTGTGAGGGTAGCTAACCCTCACTGGTGCTAACATATAGTAGGATTACTCAATAATTATATTTTTATAATTATTAAGCATATGATTTTATATATCTTTTATTTTAAATATTCAGTAATCCGACTATACTTACTATCTTAGAAAAGACTCAAAAACATATGAAAATAATTCCAAAATCCATTAGACTTGTTGCGACATAAATCCAGTAAAAATGCGGAGTTCGAGAATATAACTGACTCCAAATTTTTCAGATTTCAGCTAAGCCATTGATTTTTCATAGTCATCAAGCCAAAGCACTTTTTATAAGACATTGATTTTTCTTGTTTTATAGGCGCAACAAGTCTAATAAGTTTAGGAGTTACGCAGTTGGTTGCAACAAGTACAAAGGTTTTGCAAGATAAGCCCTTATAGCA
>DYPD01000145.1 GCA_020720115.1 Thiomargarita sp.
AGATCATTTGCTTGTCACCAGCGTCGAGCCTGCGTCCGAGTTTTTGGTGGATATGAAGGGGTAATAAAATATGACGAAAAATTATCCCTTCAAACTCCGCTTTAATAAAAAATGACATCAAAGAACTGGCAGGCCGACACGTACCCTTGGATAAACCCCTGAATGAAGAGGTAGTAAATATTCTTCCGTTACAGATCAAAGCCCGTGGGTATTACACCAAACAGGATCTGCAAAAATATTGTCTTTGGAAATCCCCTCGAACAAAGTCACATGTTGCTGAAACCCCCACAGACTTTGTAGAGGAAGTGACCAGAATTGCATTGTCCACCAACAACGAACGACTGCGCATTGAAGTACTCGTGCTGTTGTATGGCGTCAACTGGACCAGTGCATTTGTGCTGCTTCATTTTGGTTATGAAGACCTGTACCCCATTTTGGATTTCAGAGCGTTATGGTCATTGGGCGTTGAAAGAGGATCAGTCCCTTACAATTTTGACTTGTGGTGGGTATATACCTCTTATTGCCGCAAAAGAAGCAGGCGTGTCCATGCGGGCACTTGACATGGCGCTGTGGCAATATTCCAAGGAAAATCAGTCGCGATCAAAGAAGGGACACCATGATGAATAGAGACTTATTGCGAAGATATATATCCGAATACGAAAAAGAGTTCGTCAATATTCACGACAAGGAAATATATAAGTGGCGTGCTGTAAAACAGTTTCAAGATGCTTGAAATCCTGTCGCCGATGATTTTTCGAAAATGCTGGCGCTGGCGTTTTCAAAAACAGATAATTTGATGGCGGCAGGGAATTATTTTCCGAGAGAAATGATTGTCAGGTTGGCAAACGAACGACCTCAAACAGTCAAGGATTTGTTCCTGGATCTGTTTGACGAAGAGACCGACTTGCTGGAGAGAATTGATAGCTTCCAGAAAAAAATCAAAGGGCTTAATGAGAATTTTGTTCAGTATAAAAATCATTATCAGGATGACAGAGCTGTCCTGGTTTATTTGAGCCTTAGATTTCCTGAAACCTACTTCTTCTATAAATTCAAAATGTTCAAGGCTTTTTGCGAAAAAGTCGATGCTGGCTTTGAACCAAAGATAGGTAGAAAATCAAACATTGTTCAATTCCTCGAAACGTGTCAGATGGTAAGAGAAGAGATCAGACCTAATAATCACCTGCTCAAATTACATACGAAACGCATCGGTGATGCAGAATATTTCGATGAAGGGTCAAACATCCTTACCCAAGATTTTATCTATGCGGTCACGAAATATTTAAGCATTGATGAAAAAATTCTACCAATCATCCGCCCAGGATTGAATCTGCAAGTGGAAAGTTTTGAAGTTGCACCCAAAAATTATCCCTTTAAGGCAAAGTATGTTGATCACGTTGCAAGACAAAGGCGCAACAAGCGAATAGGCGATTTGGGTGAACAAATCGTCTTACAAGATGAAAAAGAGCGCTGCCCAGCAGACCTAATCAAGCAGATTGATCATTCTTCAAAATCTAAAGGCGATGGTCTAGGGTATGACATCCTTTCTTTTGATGAAAAGGGAAACCCGAAATTCATTGAAGTGAAGTCAACAACAGGTGGTCGTGACAGGCCATTTTTTGTGACTGGCGCTGAACTGGCGCGCAGCAAAAAGGAAGGGAGTAATTACTTTCTTTACCGGCTGTATAACCTCAATGAAAGGAGCCTGACCGCAGATTATTTCATAATACGGGGTGATCTGAGCGAGTATTGTACAAACCCTATAGAGTTTGAAGTTATACTAAAACCAATAATCTTAACGTCGCCGTAGGAAATCTGAATTAAGTCCCAAATTGAAGTAATTTCTACTTCAACCCAAAAGGAATGGTATGCCAAACTTGAATCTCGATCAAATACTCAATAAAAGTATCGCCGCCTATAAGAATGACGAAATTGCAGAGGCTTCCAAGCTTCTTGCCCAGGTGATCAAACAAGACCCAAATAACGAAAGAGCCTGGCTCTGGCTTTCAGGCATTGTCACAACAGATGCAGAGCGGCTATTTTGCGTAAAGCGCCTGCTTGTTATAAATCCAGAAAATGAGATCGCAAAACGCGGGCTGACTCTTCTACCGCAAAATCTGGAGTCAGTTCAGCCCTCACTTGAAAAAGTAAAAAAAGGGGATGTCGAAATTTGTACTTTCCCCGGCTGCGATCAACCTGTCACACGGATTGGCTTTAAGTTTTGTTACAAACATTGGAAGGCAGTAAATGCCCCCATTGAACCCAACGCCACACTTTCTGCGACAGCGATTGGTGAAAAAATGAATTTGAACAATCGCAGAACGAATTTAGTTTTCTCGGAACTTGGCTGGATCACAAAGGATAGAAAAGGTTGGATTCTTACTCCGCAAGGCAAGGCGCTGGGCGCTGTCAATAAGTCGCACCATCAAACCGGCGTTCCATATGTTTTATGGACTGAGTCGATCCTTAATAATAAAGCGCTTCAATCCACAATAAAAAGCCTGATAGGTGAAACCGACGAGCCTGCTTTGAAAACAGAGAAAGAAAGTGGTGGCTTTCGTGAGAAATTTACACCCACTCATCGTGCTACCGATGGTCACTGGGTACGCTCAAGAGCGGAAATGTTAATCGATAACTGGCTGTATATGTCGGGCATTGCTCATGCGTATGAGCGTCAGCTTCCTGTTGAAGAAGATTTATTTTGTGATTTTTACATTCCTGAAGGCAAAGTTTATATAGAATTTTGGGGAATGGAAAAGGACCCCAAATATGCAGCCCGTAAGAAAGAAAAACTGGAGATTTACCAAAAATATGGCTTCAACCTGATTGAACTTAATGATGAACACATCAAGAATCTGGATGACCATCTTCCAAAAGTGTTGTTGAGGCATAATATAGTTGTTAGTTGATTTGAAGATGTCCAAAGGTAAGGATTATGGTTACCCTCCCTGACTTCAAATCACTACACGTCGAATACTTGTCAGCCAGCTTTGACAATGTAACCAATTCATACAAATTCTATTGGTTCCTCGCGATTCTAGATCATGTCCGCAACAAGCAAACGCGGATCATTCCTGTGCGCCAGTTGACCGCACAAATGGTTGCAAATGTCTGGTACCCCACCAATTATTTCCGCCTTTCATTTGGCAAGCAGGACCGCCTGGGTCAAATCACAATGAACGTCGGTGCAGAAAGCTCACTGCCAATGGATGCCGAGCGCAGCCAAATCATCCGTAGTGTTTTGAATCACTTGAAAGACTCCACTGAAATCTCACGTGAAATAAAAAGCTTGCAGGAATATGTCCCCTTTCGCTTTCTGAGACCGTTCTTCGCAAGCAAACTTCGCGGAATGAAAGACACTGTGATAAATGTCAATATCGAGAAAATGGCGGAAGAACTTTATAACAATCCTGAAAGCCCCTGCCTTTATCGATTTATTTCCACGCCCGATTTCAGCATTGAGATCCACCCCGCCTGGTTCGAATATTTGAAACAACACCTTTCCATGCTTACAGGTTTCTGCATGTGGCACTTGGTTGGGTATCTTCAAAAGAACAACCCCAATGTGCCAAACATTCCCAACAAACTGATCGAACCCTCTCAAAAGGATTTGAAACGTGCCCGTGAATTCTGGGGAGTTGCCTTTGGGAAACTTGAGCAAGTGCGGTGCGTCTATTCAGGGTTGGAAGTGAATAAAGAACAATTCTCGCTTGATCATTTCCTGCCCTGGCGCTTTGTCGCTCATGACCTGTTATGGAATATCATCCCGGCTCCAAAGAGCATCAACTCTTCAAAAAGCGACAACCTGCCTGACGTTGGAAAATATTTCGATGCCTTTGCAAAACTTCAGCATCAAGCGGTCCAAGTCGTATCTGCCTCCGAGAAGTCAAATCTGCTGGAAGATTATGTTTTGCTCATGAAAGCAAGCTCGGCAAAAGAACTTGGAAGCATTTCATTGCCTAATTTTCGAGACCAGTTGTATGACACGATTGCTCCGCAAATTCAAATCGCTGCCAACATGGGCTTTTCTGCTCACTGGAAATATAGAAATAATTTATAGTCGGTGAAAAAAATAAGGAAGATAACATTATGGATAAAAGAGATGAAATTGAAAGCGGTTGGGCAATTGATCCAAGGCTTGGTGTGTATCATTTTGAACATGTTTCCAAAGAATTTGCAGAAGACCGCATCTATAAAAAAAATGATGTATACGTTGTGGAAACAATTAATTGGACGCTCGCAGATGAGGAGGGGAAAACTGTGTATTTCAACAAGTATTTTGCTTTTGACCTAAATGCTGCAATAGCGATTGCTGTCGAAATACAGCTTGCATCATCTTCAATTCCTGAAAATTTTGCAGGCATTCGTGTTGCAACACAAGAAGAATTCGACATATTAACGAATGTCTATGAAAGTTTTGATTCTCAAATGCCCAAGGCTATTTCTGACGACGAAGCAAAACTATTACCTGAGGCATGAACTCATATTTGCTCAACGATTTGACCGCTTCTCACCTATTTCCCCTCACGTTCGGGGAAATTTTTAATTATTTTCGTCATATCCTCATTTAAGTAGTTATGTAGTTATGTCTGAAAAAATAACCCTAAATAAAGAAGAAAATGCTCTATTTCAACATTTCACCCCATATATACGGGCGTTTTTTCTAACTACAAATCTAACTACTGTTTTCGGAGTAGTTAAGTGTAGTTATGGAGTAGTTAAGTCCGATTACCCATAAATATGGGGTAAATAATGAATTATTGACTAAATAACGTAGATATGCGGGTACTCTTGGGACATAACTACTTAACTACTGACAAGCCTCCTGTTTAATTAAAATTTTCCCGATACCAGATAAAAACATAGCCCGCCTCACGCTTACGCGAGACGGGCTATGTATGCTGTTATTCAGCGGAAGAAAGCGTCACCCCATAAAACTCCTGCACCTTGTGGACATCGACAACCAATACGCGATGGTTGACACCCGCACAATATTTCACGACCTCCGTCTGGCGCGGGTCTTTTTCAGAAAGCAGGTTCGGGATCTGCCCCACCTGCCTGCGAAGCGCATCTGGCATGATGTCCAGGTTCTGATCCAATCCGCGCCAGAAGAGCTTGGCTTGTGCCAGGCAGATGTCAGTGCGCAGATAGATGACCGACTTGTTCCCCACATCGTAGTATCCGACCTGCTCAGCGCCATCGGGTGGAAAGAAATCAATTGTTTTCGTGCGCGGCGCGAGGTAGACCTTGCCGCGTTCCAGCAGACTGCCCAGGGCTTCGAAGAGTTTCCGCACTGGGGATTCAGCGGCGATGCGTTCTGCCTGCCCCACGATCACTTCCAACAGCGCAAGGCGGTTTCCTTCGGCTAATTCCGCAGCAGTTGCCTCGTCCAACAAACCCAACTCCTGAAATGCGCGCAGCGCCAATTCTTGGGCGGCTTGCAGGATACCAAACGCATCGGGCAAACGGTTTTGTAGTGACTTCTCCTCTCGCGCTTTTTCACTGGCGGACTCTACCAGCATGTGAAATTCGGTAGCGATCTCAGCCCAATGCCGGGCAATGTATTGAACGTACAGTGACATCGCTTGCGAAAGTAATCCAGCCTGCGCCTGAACCTGTAAAGCGCTCAAGCGATCCCCATTGCATTGGGTGGTGTCGCTTCCATCAGGCAATACCTCGCCAGGCGCGATTGGCACATAGACCACGCGTCCAACAATGCTTTGACCCACCAGCGGATTCTCAGCCGTCATCAGCACCAAGCCGCGCGGGAAGCGTGTGGTCTGCTGGGAGAGGTCCACGCGCGAACGGCTGCGCGCAGAACGATTGCCCACCGAACGCACCACCAGGCTGGCTTTGCGGTGCATGTCACGCGCATCCGATTGGCTGGCGAACTGCGGTGCGAAATCGTCAATGATGACCGGCGCATCCTTGGTGGTGAACATCGCGCCTTCGATCGAGGTGACCGTTGAAGTCCAATCCATCGGCGCATGATAATCGCGTCCCTGAATAAACCCTGTTCCAAAATGGGTTTGCGCCAGATGCGACACTGTGCTTTTTCCGCTCTGGGTGGTGCCATATACATTGATGACCGCATTGAGCGAACGGAAGATCGTCAGCGGCGCGGCATACATGGCAGCCCACAATGGCGCGGTCACATGCCGCGGACCCACCCGCAGGAAATCCAATGTCGCATTCACCGCTTTCTGCTGCGCCTCTTTTTCGCGCGGCGGATCGCTCAGGGCATAATGGCTCAGGTTGTTCGTGCCGAGATCGACCCGCACGCTGGTGTCTAATCCATCCGCGGTCAGTAATCCCGAAGTGGTCAGGTAGCCGCGCCTGCCTTCATACTCCACCCAGCCTGTGAAGGTGAATAACCTCTCGCGGATCACGTCTTCCAGAGAAACCTCCTGAATGGCACGGGCTAAGATATGTCCCTTGCTGGGCGGTAGATTGGGAATGGCACGCACGCCCCACTGCGATGGGATCCATTCGATCTTTCCTAATTCCCTGGCTTCGATGGATACGGTTTGGAGCGCTTTGCCATTTGCCAGTCCGCCCTGCACCTGATAGCGCACACTGGGCGGATTCAGTCCATCATCCACAGACAACTCATGCGTGATACGCGCCCAGAAATTTCCAACGGGATCGCCCATGAAATGCAGGCACTTGTCCTTGATCTCGGCGTAGCTCATATTGCTGGCTCCCTGTTCTTCGCCGCGCATCATCTTCCTGACCTCTTTGCGCCCCAACCCGAACTTGCGTTCGAGCACAGTCATATAACGAGTTTGAAGCGTGCCTGGCATATCGCGCAACAAACGAGTGACCTTCTGGATATGCTCATCCTGTTCCACAATCGGCATGGATGAGATTTGCTCGATTATGATATCGAGATAAGGTCGTGCCGTTGTAAGTTGCGCATCCCAAGTCTTCGCAGTCAGTCCATTTTGCAGCCACTCGTTTATATCCTTGTAGGGCAGTTCGCCGATCACCATGCTGAGTGGACCGAGCGCATCACACAACCTGTTTGTGGTTTCAATTTTATGCAGGCGGATTTTCTCCTGCTTCTCTTGGTCAAGATCAGGCTTCAGCGTATCGTGATCCAACGCCAGGTACACCACACGCTTTTTGTGGGTGCGCGCCAGATCTGTTTCAGATAAATTCCCGACCCCGCACAACGCCACAGACGAGCGACCGATCTGGCGCAGGCTTTCCGCGTCCGCCTGCCCTTCGACGATGACCAAACTTGTATCGCCAGGCACCAAAGCCCAATACACTTGACGTTCGCCAGGCAGATTGCGCGATTTATCATTTGGATCAATCGGCTTCAATGCTCTCGAAGAGAAAGAAGTGACGTGCCCATTCAAGATATGCGGAAAGATGATGTAGCCGTCAGGCGAGGCTTGCTTGCCATCCGCGTTGGCGGTGAAGTCCCGTCCATCGGCGCGCACGATACCAGCCTCTTTGGCGCGCCCAATATCCGCGTTCTGCTTTTTCAGATAAAGAAGCAGGGATGGGTCGGATGTCGAGAAACCCCAGTTGGACTCGCGCAAAGTCTGGTCGCTGAAACCGCGTTGATGCAGATATGCTCGCGCCGCTTCGCCTGACGACGACCAGATTTGATCGGAAAAACAACGGGCAGCTTCCGTGAAGAGGTCATTGCGCGCGCGCCGTTCCACTTCCACCTGTGTCGATTGCGAATTCATCCCCAACTTCTCCATACTCAAGCCAACCTGTTCCGCCAACCAGCGAGTTGCCTCGATGAAATCCAGGTTCTTCCAGCGGCGGGCAAAGTCGATCGCATCACCGCCTGCATTACAGCCTGTGTGGCAATGCCAGCGCTGGCGCCCCGTATCATCCGTGTAAACGTTGAAGGCGGTTGGGTTCTTTCCTTTATGCAAGGGGCAAGCCCCGCGCAGCGTATTGCCCGTGCGCTGAAGCTTTGCTCCCGCCTGGCTCGCGAGGTCAGCAAGATCAACCTGGGCAAATAGTGGATCCAAATTCATTGCGCTTTGCGATGCGGATATGCTATAATTTTTCTTGTTCGATGCCTTCCCAGCATCCCGTTGATGTGCCGCCGAGTTTCCCTCGGCGGCGATTGTTTTAAGTATCATGTTGGTTTCCTTTATGGTTCAAGTTGTTCCACCGC
Organism: Thiomargarita sp.; assembly: GCA_020720115.1. Lineage (GTDB taxonomy): Bacteria > Pseudomonadota > Gammaproteobacteria > Beggiatoales > Beggiatoaceae > BB31. Next base: position 8,144 of record DYPD01000145.1, read on the forward strand.
GCGTTCCAGATCGCGTGTGTCGGGGGTGACGTAGATACGAGTCGTGTTCAAGCTGGCATGTCCCAGCAGTGAGGCGATCTTTTCCAAGCCCACATTTTTGTTCGCAAGGCTCTTCGCGAAGGTGTGCCTTAAAATATGCGGGGTTAGT
>DYPD01000146.1 GCA_020720115.1 Thiomargarita sp.
AAAGCCGATTTAATGTTGAAACTTTCGAACTGAAATTGAATTTGCGAAACGCAAATTTGTGTGCCGGCATGTTTATTCGGTTAAATTCAGCGCGTTAATTTGAAGTGTTGATTGATTTTGGTTGGAAATCAAGGGGCGTTCGTACAAATTTTTCATCACCAAACCCGCAAGCGTAAAGCCAAAAATTGCTGTAATGTGTGCTGTATTTCCGTTGATTACGGCTTTGGATGAACACCATTCGTGGTCGTCCAAAGCGTTGTCGGAGTGGCATACGGTCGATTTCGGACAAATACAGGCGGACGTTCCGCAAGAGGTTTTTTCGTCTAAGTTCGGCAACACTTCATCGCTGAACACACACAGAAAATTCTTCGGAGCTTGTGCGCCGTTGCGCATTCCGCGCCGTATGCGCTTGCGTATGAGTGCCGAAAGCGGACAGCCCGAAACGTCCCAAAATTTGCCCACTTGCACACGTGTCGGGTCAATTTTCAAAGCCGCGCCCATGGACGAAATAAAAACTGCGTTCAAACGCGAAGCTGTGTTTATAAGGTGTATTTTGCTGCTGAGACTGTCGATGGCATCAATAATAAAATCGAATTTTTCAAGCTCAAATTGCGGCGAATTGTCCTGATTGTAAATCTGTTGAATCGCTGTTATGTTCGCGCGCGGATTAATTTCGAGCAACCGTTCCTTCAACGCTTCGGTTTTCACTTGTCCGATGGTTTTGGTCGTAGCCATCAGTTGGCGATTGATGTTGGTTATGCACACGCGGTCGGAATCGACAATTGTGAGATGCTTGATGCCCGAGCGCACAAGGCTTTCCGCGCACCAACTGCCCACGCCGCCGATGCCGAAAATAATGACTTTTTGCTCGGAAATGAGTTTCATTTTCTCTTTTCCGTACAACATATTCGTGCGCTGAAACAGTGCTTTTTCCGATACCATGGATTGCAAATTTTGACGCAAATTTAGTGTTTTTTCGCCTAATTCAATCTCAAATATCTTTTTCTAAATAAAAATGCCGAACATACGTTTCCGTATATTCGACTTTTTTGAGTTAATTTGTTGATAATGTGAATTTTGAGTTGAAATAGTTATTGAAAATCAGAGGACAGTCACAGATAAATCAGAATCCCCCTGCCCCCCTTTTAAAAAAGGGGGAATTGTAATCTGCAAGTTTACAACAACTTATGGATATGCAAAATTTTCAACTACCAACTTTCAACTTTCAACTTTCAACTGAATTTACACCCCTTTCATATTCTCGGCACCATCGATTACACCGACCAAATTTTCGGGGTTGTGTATCAACAGCGGTATGTGCGCAGGGCAAATTCCGAGTTCTTGACCTTTGTATGCCAGTTTAATTATCGGTACTTCATTTTCGGTTGCGTTGCAAACGATACATTTTTTTACTTCCATGATTATTTTGTATTAAAATTCAGACAAAATTATATTTTATTTAGATTTAAAAATTGTAACACATGTTACAATTTCGATAATTTTAACTTCACACCACCCAAAATCCAACGTCCGGGCATTTGCACACCTCCGATTTCAAAGTATTGTGTGTCGGTAAAATTGTTCGCTTTTGCGTAAATTTCGACCATCGAATTTTTCCAAAAAACAGAGACATCAGCAGTTGTAAACGGTTTGTAATCAAATGTTTGAATTTCAGAGTCGATATATCGAGAGTAAGTCCCGTTTCGGCTTTCGTATTTTACAGTCCACGATGCACCGAAATTTCTCCAAATTTTATGTGAAAATCCAAATACAGCTTTATGTTTCAGATAATCAAGTGCATACATAGATTGATAATTGCTTTCCACCTTATTGGTCGTGGTGTAACTGTATGCGCCGGAAATTGTTCTTACAAACGCATTTTTCTCAAATTTTTTTTGGACAGAAAATTCCGCACCTTTTGTAATCAATTCGGTTAAATTCATGCTTTGCCATTTTTCTGTGTCTGATAGTCTTCCCCAATCAATGGTATTTTGTCCAATGCGTTGAAATACTGCAAGATGCGCGTAAATGTTTGAATTTCTGTATTTTGTGCCTATTTCGTAAGTTATTGCAGTTTCGGGTTTCAAATCCGGATTCGATAAATTTGTCGGTCCGACGTAATACAAATCTGTAAACGTAGGCAACCTAAATGCTTGATTTGCTGAGATATATGTAGAGATATTTTCTGAAATTCTGTATAAAATATCGGCACCGCCCGAAAAATTCCAATTAAAATCATCATTGAAATTTGCGTTCGCGCCGGCTGAAATTTGAAATTTATTTATTTGATACACATGCTCGCCAAAAATGTTGTAATGCACACGTTCTTTGGCTTTTGTGAATTGTCCGTAAGGTTCGCCCGGAACTGCAACGGTGTCTGCGGCTTCGCCCAAAACGTTGCTCAAAATGTGTTCGTAGCGGAACGCCGCGCCGACGGAAGTTTTTCCGAATTTTGTGTTAAAATTTTGCTTAATCTCTGTTTCTGAGGTTGTTGTGAAATGATAATTGTGTCCTTTGTAGTAATTCCAAGCCTGATAAACGCCTTTTGAAAACACGGCAGTATCGACGGAATTATATACAAAATAATTGCCATCGCGCACGTATCTGTCCTCGCGGAACAGCTCAAAACGGTCTTGATTATCTCGAAATGAAAATGAAATTTGAAACGGATGTTTTGTGTTTGTTGAAAATTTCAGGTTGCCGAACGTGGTTTTGGTTTGTTCGTATTGCCAAGGGTATTTGGGTGAGTAAAAGCCGTTTGCGCCAAAACCTTTGTCGATGTACCCGGCTTGAAATTGTAATTTTGAAACTTTGAAGTTGTAGGCACCGTGCCAAAATATTGAAAATTTCTGAAAATCGGTGTTATTTACATCATTTTTAAACAGATAGCCGTCCGATTGGCTGTAGTCGCCGGACAGATGATTGCGCATTTTTCCGATTCCGAACTTGACTGACGCGCCTGCTTGAAAGAGTCCGTTTTGTCCGGATAACGTGTTGATTTTAAGTTGATTTGCAGTTCCTTCGTTTGTGATAAAATTTATGGCTCCCGTGTAAGCATTTGCGCCAAATTCGCGACTTCCGGGTCCTTCTAAAATTTCTATACGTTCAATGCTTTCAAAACTTACAGGCAGGTTCATGTTGTGGTGTCCGGTTTGCACATCGTTGAGCTTCACGCCGTTAAGCAGAATCAGAACTTGTTCAAAACTGCTGCCGCGCATACTCACATCGGCTTGCACATCGTGCGCACCGCGTTGCCGAATGTCAATGGAAGCTGTAAAGTCCAACAAATCCGAAACGCTCGTAACCGGCAGATTTTCAATTTCTTCTCGACTTATCACATGGATAATTTTTCCGAGTTGCAACAGCTCGGTTTGCGTTCGTGTCGATTCAATTTGAATTTCATCCACATTTAGCGTATCTGTCTGTGCTTCTGCGCTTTGCCAAAACATTAGATACACGGGAACGAGCACTGCGATGCGAATAAGTTTGCCCAAACTGCGGAAAATACCGTAGCCGGCGTTGGTCCATTTCCGAAACGTGAAAACGGGTTTTAAATTTAAACTAATTTTTTGCATGATTTTGAATTTTTGATTGTTAAAAAAACAGCCAAAAGTAACAAAATCATCTAAATTGAATCAACAACTTTTTACAACAAATTGGTCGGCAACACGTGATGATATGTTGCGAAAAAATGTGCGATACTTCCGCCCAACACAAATAAATGGAAAATGCCGTGTGCAAAAGGTAAATTTTTCCATAAATAAAATAAAACCCCGACAGTATAGGTTAACATACCGATTCCCAGCCAAATAAGTCCCATTGTGGACATCGTTTGAACGAGCGGATATACTGCAATGACAATCACGGAACCCATGCCCACATACATCCAAGCCGAAAGCGCGCGGTATTTGGGTTTATACCAAAAAAGTTTGAACAAAACGCCTGCAATTGCCAAGCCCCAAATCACGCCGAAAATGCTCCAACCCCACGCGCCTTGCAGCGTTACGAGGGTTACGGGCGTGTACGTGCCGGCAATGAGAATGTAAATTGCCGAATGGTCAAATTTATTCAAATAATATTTCAGTCGCAGTTTTCGCGCGCTGTGGAATAGGGTTGAGGCTGTGTAAAGAACGATGAGGCTTGCACCGAAAATGGACGCTCCTACGATTCCTGCATTCGTTCCGTGCAAAGCCGCTTGAACAACCATGAGTACTAACGCCGTAACACTCAGCCCAATACCTATTGCGTGCGTGATGCTGTTTACGATTTCTTCTGTACGAACTGTGATTTGTTTGGACATAAACTATTTACTTTTTACAGTGCAAAGTTACGTCTAATTTACCCAACATCCTGAATTTGAATGTTAATTTTTCAAAAAATCTTATGCGTGCATTGAATTATTTTAAAAATTAGCACTTTAATATCTTGATATTTAGATTGTTATATCAGGTTTGTCATCCGAGTCAATGTCGGCAAAGTAGTTTCTGTATGTTTTAAAAACGCGTGTAAATTCCGTTTCAAGGATGTCGATAAATTCGCTTCGTTTCAGCGGAACTTCTTTGGTTTCAAATTCAAAATCGAAATGCACATCTGTGATGTCCGTCATTTCTTGTCTGATATTTAATTTTTCCATGATTCTGTAATTTAAAGTTGTAACGTTATGATGCGTGTCCGAAGTATTTTGCATATTTTTTTGTCGATTTTCTACTTTTTTGTTCATTTCAGTGTTTTCTCAAAAAAAAGCTATTCTTTTGCGGTTTCATAAATAATGATATTCGATATGTTTAAACAATGGATTTTAATTATTTTTAGTCTTTTTATTTTTAGTCAAAATCTTGTTTCTCAGCATATTGTAAGCGGTCGAGTGTTAGATGAAAGTACAAATCAAGGTGTACCGTACGCTGCGGTGGCTTGCCCGGCAACAGGCGCGGGAACGATTACGGATTTTGACGGAATTTTTGAATTTCAATCCGTTAAAGTTTCCGAATTTTTAGTGTTTTCTTGCATCGGTTATGTGTCTGATACCTTGAAAATCAGCGGAACACCTCCCAGTAATATTGAGATTAGATTGCAACCGGCAAATAATGCGATTGATGAGGTTGTTGTTCATGCAGGCGAAAATCCGGCAAATATTTTACTCAAAAAAGTTATTAAGGCAAAAAAACAAAACGACCCCAAAAACCTTGACAGCTACACTTTTACGCAATATACTAAAGCTAAACTGAGTATTACAAATATCTCTGATTCAGTGAGTAAAGAAAATTTCCAACCGGAATTTAGGATGTTATACGATATTATTGATACGTCGGATATTTCAGGAAAAACGATTCTTCCGGTTATGCTAACAGAGTCATTCTCAGAGTTTTACTATAAAAGATTTCCCGAACGACAAAAAGAAATTGTTAAAGCCGTAAAGTTTGCAGGTTTCAAAGACGATGCGCTCGGAAAATACACCGGACAGATGTATGTGGACAATAATTTCTACGAAAATTTCATGCAACTGTTTGAAAAAGAGTTCACAAGCCCAATTTCGGCAACCGGACTTTTATCTTACGAATATTTCCTCACCGACAGCACTTTTATCGACGGACAATGGTGTTATCGCCTGAAATTCAAGCCAAGACGTAAGTCCGAATATACGTTTACGGGTTACATGTGGATTGCCGATTCTGTTTTCGCGCTCAAATACATTGAGGCAGAACTCAGTCCGGGCGCGAACATTAATTACGTGAAACACATGAAAATAAAACAGGATTTTTCTTACGTTTCCGATAGTTTGTATTTTTTGTCTCACGAAAGTTTTTATGTCGAATTCGTTGTGAGCGATAAAGTTACGGGATTTTCGGCTGAAAAAGATTTTTATCGAGATGATATTACTGTAAATCCGGAATTTCCCGACAAGTTTTTCTCGCCGACTGTGCCGCGTGAGGTTATTACGGAAAAAGGCGCGTCGGAAATTGAGCCGGAATTCTGGAAATCAGCACGATATCAACCATTGGAAGCCAAAGAAGCTCAAATCTATACCGTTGCCGATTCCATTCAAACTTTGCCGCAATTTGAGTTCATGAAAAATTGGATGTATTTTGGCGTAACAGGGTATTGGCGATTTGGGAAATTTGAGTATGGTCCTGTGTTTCAGTCATTTTCAAAGAACGAAATTGAAGGAAATCGCTTCCGTTTCGGCATCAGAACAAGCAACGATTTCAGCAAAAAAGTTGAACTTGGCGGACATGTCGCTTATGGAACACTTGACAAAACGTTCAAATACAGCACAAGTTTCAAATACAAATTCCAAAACGCGCCTTGGACAATTTTCAAAATGTATCATAAAAACGACATGACCGAACTTGGCGTGCTGCCTTATGCGTTTTCAGACGGAAATTTTCTCGCCGATGCGTTTACTTCTTCCTTGAACGATAATTTGTTTCGCACCGTGAGTTCGGAAATCGGCATCGAACACCAATTTTTTCAAGGATTTACTACGGAATTGTTCTTTTCCCACCGAGAAACGTTTCCGACAACGTTTTATCCGTTTACGAATTCGGCAGGACAAAGCATCCGTTCGCTTACGAGTTCTGAATTTGTTTTGAACGGACATCTTGCTATAAATGAGGAATATGCCGAAAGTGTTTTCAGCCGAATGTCGCTTGGTACGAAGTATCCGATGATTGATTTCAGCCTTGTTCAAAGTTTGCCGAACGTTTTGGGAAACGATTATGATTACACCAAAATTGAACTAAATTTCGACCACAATTTTTACATCGGACCGCTCGGTAGGTTCAATTATCGCGTGGGCGCGGGCAAAATTTTTGGCACGGTGCCGTATCCGCTGCTCAAACTGCATCCCGGAAACGAAACCATTTTTTCGGAACTTTATGTGTTCAATTTGATGAATATTTACGAATTTGCAAGCAACGAATATGCGCATGTCTTTATCTATCATCACTTTAACGGGTTGTTTCTCAACAAAGTTCCGCTTTTGCGAAAACTCAAGGCGCGCGAATTTGTAACCGCTCGCGGTGTAATCGGCACATTATCAGACGCTGACAGAAACGAATTTCAATTTCCGTCCGATTTTAATACGGCTCGTACACCTTATTTGGAAGTTGGTGTCGGCGTTGAAAACATCCTGAATTTCATACAGATAGAAGCCGTTTGGCGCGTTACACACACGGAAAATATCGGCGCGGAAAATTTTAAGATTTTGTTCGCACTTGTGCCGAATTTGTAACTTGACTATATTTTTTTATTTTTGCAGATATTTGACTACGCATGACTTTTGAACAAATTATTTCGGATATCAGAAATCGAATTTTTAAACCGATATATCTCTTGCACGGAGATGAGCCGTATTATATCGACAAAATTACAAATTTTATTGCGGAAACTGTGCTCACCGAAGACGAGAAAGTGTTCAATCACACGGTGTTATACGGAAAAGATATTTCAGCGTCCGACATCGACAATGCTGCCCGACGATTCCCGATGATGGCGGCGCACCAAGTTGTGATTATCAAAGAAGCGCAGGATACCAAAAAGCTAGACGATTTGGTTTATTATGCCGAAAAGCCTTCAAAATCAACTGTTTTGGTGTTGAGTCATAAATACAAAACGCTGGCAAAGAACAAAAAACTTTACAAAGCGATAGAGAAAAACGGCGAAATATTTGAATCGAAAAAACTGTACGAAAACCAAATTCCGAAATGGATAACAAGCTATCTGGGCGACCGGAAATATAAAATCAATGCAGTTGCCAGTCAGTTACTTACGGATTTTTTGGGTACTGACCTCAGCAAAATTGGCAACGAGTTGGACAAACTCTGCATTTCGCTTGCGCCCGGAACGGAAATCACGCCAAAGCAGATTGAAGACAACATCGGAATCAGCAAAGATTTTAATACGTTTGAGCTACAAAATGCTCTGAGTGAGAAAGATGTGTTGAAAGCGAATCGCATTGTCGATTATTTTTCGCGCAATCCGAAAGACCATCCGTTGATTCTGACAATCACGTCGTTGTATTTTTATTTTGCAAAAATTTTAGCATACCATTTTTTGAAAGATAAAAGTAAAAATAATGTAGCATCGGTACTAAAAGTTAATCCTTTTTTTGTGAAAGATTACGAACTTGCCGCAAAACGCTATAATTCAGCCAAAACCATTCAAATCATCTCCCTTTTGCGCGAATACGACATGAAATCCAAAGGCTTAGGCAGCGTATCAGCCTCGCAAGGCGAATTGCTTAAAGAGCTTATTTTCAAGATATTGCATTAAGAAATGGTCATTTGTCATT
>DYPD01000147.1 GCA_020720115.1 Thiomargarita sp.
CAAAACAGTTCTCAAACCTTGCGCGTAAAATACTTATCGGCAGACCTTGCAGAATTAAAAGAAGACCGCTTACACTTGTTTTCCATACGTTTGGACCCATCGAAAACAGAGATTTTTGAGCGCAACGGCTTTTTGTTCGGCGTAAAAATCAGCCTGAATAAACATCTTTTGGGGTTTCGCAAATCTTACGAAATGTTTCAATCGTTCAACCAAAACGAACTTGGTTGTTTGGATAATTCAAATGCGTGGCAACATAATACCATTTTTTACAGAAATACAATTTCGCATCATCGCCTGAAATTTTTCAAAAAAAACGGCTTACTTCGAGCAAAAACCATGCTCAAAAAGAATTTTTAGAAATCCTTATGATATTCTGTGCCTAAGGTGCGTTTAAAGAAAAAAAATTATCTTTGCAAAAGGTTTTAGTTCACAAAAATTAAGTATGTAAAAAACTCTACACAATCAGTTCCGAACGTTTTATGTTCGGATAATATTGTAAATCAAGAATTTGACATATCAGATGAAATACATTACACGTATCGGTGCAGGGTTGTTGTTTTCAGTCCTGCTTTACTCGTTTACGCACAACCCGAGCGCGGCATTGAACTGGCATAATTTAGGTGTGGACGATACAATTAAAAACAACACCTTGCCGTTTCCGTTTCCCGATTATTCGGGCACACCATCGCTTTTTCAGAAACAATCGCCTCTGTATCTGTCAAATCCGTCGAACATAAAATCCGATGTGAGCTACGACCCGCGTACCGGAAAATTTGTATTTCGCGACCAAATCGGCGATTTCAATTATCGCACGCCTTATGCCATGAGTTTTTCCGATTATATAAAATACAGCTCAAAAAAATCGGAAGCCGCGTATTGGAACGAACGCGCCGCACTTGAAAAAGAAACCGAACGCGGCGGAAAAAATCCGCTCGAAAATTTCATCAATCCGAGTATCAAAATACCCGGCAAAGCATTTGACATGATTTTCGGCAGCAACACCATCAGCGTGAAACCACAAGGCAGCGCAGAACTTATTTTCGGACTCAATATTGCCAAAAATTACAATGCCGCACTGCCTGAAAATCAGCGAAAAAATGTAACATTTGATTTCGATGAGAAAATAAAAATGGGTTTGAACGGCAAAATCGGCGAAAAAATGAATCTCGGCATCAATTACGACACCGAAGCTACTTTCGCCTTTGAAAACAACATAAAACTCGCGTATGAAGGCGAAGAAGATGACATTATCCAAAAACTCGAAGCCGGTAACGTGTCATTGCCGCTCACGGGTTCACTCATAACCGGAAGCCACAGTTTATTTGGTATAAAAACAGAACTCAAATTCGGAAATTTGACCGTAACAAGCGTGGCATCGCAACAAAAAAGCGAATCAAAAACCATTGAAATTGAGGGCGGTGCGCTCACAACACCTTTTGAAATCACCGCAGACGCGTATGAGCCGGGCAAGCACTTTTTCTTGTCCTATTATTTTCGCGAATATTACAACGACGCTCTCAAAGATTTACCAATCATACGTTCCGGCGTTACCATAACCAAAGTTGAAGTGTGGGTTACGAACCGAAGCGGAAATTTTGAAAACTCGCGTAATGTGGTCGGTCTCACGGATTTGGGCGAACCTGTAAAAAATTTATATTCCGACGAATTTACGCGAACTGCACAAAGCAACGGCTTGCCGCACAACGAGGAAAACTCTCTTTATCAAGAAATTAACGATTTGCCCGGTATTCGGAACATCAATAACGTGGGCAATGTTTTGGCGACAATCACAAATTTTAACGCCGGCGAAGATTACGAAAAAGTTCAAAACGCGCGCCTGCTCACGAGTTCGGAGTATTCGTTTCATCCGACGTTGGGCTACATCTCGTTAAATTCCGGGTTGAATAACGACGAAGTTTTAGCAGTTGCCTACGAATTTCAAGCGGGCGGACAGGTGTATCGAGTGGGCGAATTTTCAACGGAAAGTCAATCAGATCTTTTATTTCTTAAACTATTGAAAACCACAACATTATCAACAGAATTGCCGACTTGGAATTTGATGATGAAAAACGTGTATGCCATCAACGCTTACCAAGTTAATCGAGAAGATTTTGTGTTGAATATTTTTTATAACGATGATAAAACCGGAACACAAATCGACTATATTCCCGCCGGACGTATTGACGGTCAGCGACTTTTGCAAGTTATGAATTTAGATAATTTGAACAACAATAACGACCCCGGACGCGATGGTTTTTTCGACTTTCTCGACAAAGTTACCATAAACGCCACCAACGGACGCATTTATTTTCCGGTGCTCGAACCGTTCGGGCAACATTTGCGCATGGAAATTACCGGCGGCGACACGCTCAACCCGGAACTCAACCGCATTGCCGAACAATACATGTTTCCGGAATTGTATGCCCAAACCCAAAGCCAAGCCCGACAGGTTGCCGAAAAAAATAAATTTATTATCAAAGGTGAATACCGTTCTGCCGGAGGCTCCGAAATCAGCCTGAACGCGCTGAATATTCCCGAAGGCTCCGTGCAGGTTACCGCCGGCGGTCGCCAATTGACTGAAAATACCGATTACACGGTCGATTACAATCTCGGACGTGTTACAATTCTCAATCACAGCTTGTTAGAATCGGGCACACCCATAAAAATTTCGCTCGAAAATAATTCTATGTTCAGCATCGGCACAAAAACCATGGTCGGCACACACTTAGATTACCGTTTCAGCGAAAATTTCAATCTCGGCGGAACTGTTTTGCATTTGAGCCAAAAACCGCTGACCTCCAAAGTCAGCATCGGTAACGAACCGATTTCCAACACAATATGGGGTTTAGATTTGAATTATAGCCACGAAGTTCCGTTTTTGACCACGCTTGTAGATAAAATTCCGTTTATTGAAACTAAAGAAACATCAAGCATACAATTTCAGAGCGAATTTGCACATTTTATTCCGGGCTACCCGAAAGTTATCGGCAAAGAAGGCTATACGCATATTGATGATTTTGAATCTACTAAAACCACAATCGACCTCAAAAACCCCGGCGCGTGGCACTTGGCGAGCACGCCGCAAGGACAACCGCTGCTGTTTCCCGAAGGCGATTTGCGTAACAATCTTGAAAACGGTTACAACCGCGCGCGTTTCGCGTGGTATTCGGTAAATCCTGATTTTCAACAAGGTGCAAACTCCCTACCCGACTACATTACCGTTGATGCGCAATCCGACCACCGTATCCGCGAAGTGTATGAACAAGAACTTTTCCCCGACCGAGACCCAGTTCCGGGTTATCCTCCGCTCATATCTATCTTAAACTTAGCGTTTTATCCGTCTGAAAAAGGTCCGTATAACTTTGATGCGCTGCAGACAAACGGAATTTCTGCCGGCGTGGATGCCGACGGAAATCTCCTCGCGCCGCAAACCCGCTGGGGAGGCATCATGCGCGATTTGATTACCAACGATTTTGAAGAAGCAAACATTGAATTTATCGAATTTTGGATGATGGATCCGTTTATTTACGACGAAACGCATTCGGGCGGCGATTTGTATTTCAATCTCGGAAGCATTTCGGAAGATATTTTACGCGACTCGCGTCAGGCGTTTGAAAACGGACTTTCTGCAACGGCAGAAGTCAAAGATGTGGATTCCACAGCTTGGGGGCGCGTGCCTTTGCTGCCGCGCATTACCGACGGTTTTGCAAACGAACCTCAGGAAGCGCGCAACCGACAAGACGCCGGACTCGACGGTTTACGCGGTGATGCCGAAGTTTCATTCTACCAAACGTATTTGCAAAGTTTACAAAGTATCGGACAAACCGCTTATGAAAAAGCATTGGAAGATGCCTCGAACGACGATTATCTGTTTTTCAAAGACCCGTCGTATGACTCAAGTCAGGCATCGATTTTGGAACGCTACAAACGCTACAACAACATGGAAGGCAACTCATCCACGTCCGACAATGCCACAACCATTACCGCCGGACAACTTCTGCCCGACATGGAAGACGTGAACCGCGACTACACGCTGAGCGAACTCGAAGCGTATTTTCAATATAAACTGAATATTTCACCCGCCGGAATGCAAATCGGGCAAAATTACATTACCGACATCCGCGAAGGTGAAGCTACGTTGCGCAACGAACAAGAGGCAATCGTAAAATGGTATCATTTCAAAATTCCGTTGTCGGATTACGAAAAGAAAATCGGTCCGATTCAGGATTTTAAATCCATACGTTTCATGCGCTTATTCATGCACGGCTGGGACGAAGAAGTGGTTTTGCGTTTTGCCGAAATGGATTTAGTGCGAAGCGAGTGGCGCAAATACACAAAATCGCTCCTCGAAGGCGGCGAAGGCACAGGTACACCGCAAATTACCGATGCGCCGTTTGATATTTCGGCTGTTAATATTGAAGAAAATGCCTCAAAAGCTCCGGTAAACTATGTGCTTCCGCCCGACATTACTCGAGAAATTTCGCCCGACAATCCGACGTTGCGCGAATTGAACGAGCAAGCCATTGTCATGCGCGTATTCAACTTGGACGATGGCGATGCCCGTGCCGCTTACAAAAATATGAGTATGGATGTGCGTCAATTTAAAAAAATACAAATGTACACCCACGCCGAAGCTGTTGATAATGAGATTTTAAACGACAATGACGTTTGCATGTTCATTCGTATCGGTTCGGATTACAAAGAAAATTATTACGAGTATGAAATTCCGCTTAAAGTTACGCCGCCCGGCTTTTACGACGGCGGCGAAAGCTCGCCCGACCGCGAAATTGTTTGGAACCCGGACAACATGCTCGACATTGAGTTTGAAATTTTGCAAGCCGTAAAACAAAACCGAAACACCAAAATGCGGGAAATCGGCAGTACGCTGCAAATCACATCGTTATATAGCGAATTTGATGATGAGACCAAACGCCGAGTCAGCATTATCGGAAATCCGAACCTCAGCAACGTGCGCACCATTATGCTCGGTATTCGCAACCGAAGTCGTGATGTTAACGAAGAATCCGATGACGGTTTGCCGAAATCCGTGGAAGTGTGGATGAACGAACTACGCCTTGCAGGTTTCAACGAAGACGGCGGCTGGGCAGCTCAAGGACGATTGACCGCGAAACTTGCCGACTTCTCTACCCTTGCCATTGCCGGAAACATCAGCACACCCGGATTTGGCAGCATCGAGAAACGCGTAAACGAACGTCAAAAATCAACCGATTACGGTTACGATGCCTCATCGAATTTTGAGCTTGGAAAATTCTTTCCGAAAAAATACGGTGTGCGTTTGCCCTTATACGCCGGACGTTCCGAAACATTCAGCGACCCGCAATACAATCCCGTTGATCCGGATATTTTGCTTCGAACCACCTTATCGAACCCAAATTTGACACAAGCAGACAAAAATGAAATCCTGCGCACGTCGCAAGATTATGTGTTACGCCAAAGTATCAATGTAACAAATATTAAAATTGCCGGAAATTCCGAAAAAACAGAAGAAACCGGAACAGAAGCCGGCGATGATGAAGAAGGCGGTCCGATGGGCGGCGGAATGCGACGCTCCGGAGCAGGCGGAGGCAGCAGCAGTTCGGGCGAAAAACCGTTCTACCACATTTCCAATTGGACGGCAAGCGTGGGCTACAACGAGGTGTTTATGCGAAACATCAGCACCGACCACAATATTTTGAAAGAGCATACGGGCATGATTGCATACAATTTCAACAAAGCTCCGAAAAACATTGTGCCGTTTCAAAAAACGAAGTCTAAATTCCTCAGAAGCAAGCCGTTGCAGCTAGTAAAAGATTTCAATTTTTACTACATGCCGTCTATGGTTTCGGTGCGAAACGAAATGTCGCGCTCGTTCCACGAAGTGCAAATGCGCAATATTGAACAACCTGATATTCTGCTCGATACAACATTCGATAAAAGTTTTAATTGGCAACGCACCTACGATGTGCGCTACAATTTGACCAAAGCCATAAAGCTCACGTACAACGCCACTAACGCCGCGTGGGTGGACGAACCTTACGGACGACTCGACAAAGAATCCGATTATTGGCAACAAAAACGCGACACAGTTTGGACAAACATCAAGGATTTCGGGCGCACCACGCAATTTTCGCAACGCATCAGCGGCACATGGACAATTCCGATAAACAAAGTGCCCTTGCTGGATTGGACAAGCGCGAACGCACAATACGATGCCGATTTCTTTTGGGATCAAGGTCCGCGCGTGCTCGGCGATTCGCTCAACTTGGGAAACAATGCCCGAAATGCTCAGAATTTTCGTTTGACAACGCAATTCAATCTTACAAAAGTTTACACGCAAGTGCCTTATCTTAAAAAAGTTGATGATAAGTTTAAAGGCACAAAACGCCCGAAAACCGAGAAGAAAACCGTAACGTACGAAGAAAAAGAAATTAAGCTAAAAAAAGACAAAGCAAAGAAAATCACTCATAATCTTAAAACAGAAGATGTTACACTCGTCGTAAAAGATGCCGAGGGCAACGAAGTGAAAGGCAAAACGGAAGTATTGAATGAAAATAAAATCGTATTTACGCCCGAAGCCGACATCAAGGATGCCGTGTTCAACGTTACCGGACAACGCGAAGTGCCCGAAAATTTCTTTATCATTCTGACAGATTACACCTTGTATGCGCTCATGGGCGTACGCAATGTATCAATCAATTACAGCCAAAATGGCGGAACCGTAGTGCCGGGTTACATGCCGACCACGCGCTTTTTCGGCTACGACAAATCGTGGGCTGCGCCGGGCATCAATTTCCTGTTGGCAGACCAAGACCGCGCGTACGGCGAACTCGCGTCGCGCAACGGCTGGCTCACCACAGACACGCTGCTGAACAGCCCGATAACCATGACAAGCACCCAAACCATTGACGCGCGCGCCACAGTGGAACCGCTCAAAGGATTCAAGATTGACCTCACCGCCGAACGCAGCATTACGGACGATATGAGCCAGTATTGGGTCTTCCGCGACGGCGATTTCCGTTCGGAAAACGAACAATTTAAAGGCAATTTCCGCATATCTACCTTAACGATAAACACGGCGTTTGAGAATTTTGAAGATACAACGTACCAATCCGGCGTGTTCAAACAGTTTTTGGACAACAGGCTTATTATTGCCGAACGCCTTGCTGCCGGGCGGTTGGCGCAATATCCGGGGTACGACCCGTCCGCGCCTGTGGATGTGGACAGCGTGTATGAAGAACTTTCCGTAGGTTTCCCGAACGGCTATAACTCTGTGTCGCAGGATGTATTGATTCCGGCGTTCCTTGCCGCGTATTCGGGACAAAGTGCCGAGAAAGTCTTTTCCGGAACGTTTCCGAAATTCCCGCTGCCCAACTGGCGCATCAAATACGACGGGCTGACGAATTTCAAAGTGATAAAAAAATTGGTCAAAAAAGTAATTATCAATCACGGATACAACTCTAAGTTCCAGATAAACAGCTATGCTACGAGTTTGTTTTTCGACTTCGATGATTTTGAACAATACGGATACAGCGGCGCACGCAAGGACGATGACCAAACGTTCTATCCGCGCTATTTTTCAAGCGGCGTGTCGATAGACGAAAAGTTCGTGCCCCTTATCGGTGTGGATGTTACGTTGAACAACGACATGTCGTTCGGCTTCGATTACAAAAAAGCGCGTCGCCTCGACCTCAGTTTCGAGAACAACCGCCTTATGGAATCTACAAGCGAAGATTATACCATCAGTTTCGGACACAAAATTCCGGATTTGGAACTGCCCCTGCAAGCTGCCGGCAAGCCGCTCAAAAGCGACCTCAACCTGCGTGCCGACCTCACGATGATGCGCAAACTGTCCGTAATACGCTCCATTACCGAAGAAACCAACCAGCTTGTCGTGCCCAGCAACCGCAGTTTCAGCCTGAAAATGTATGCCGATTACGACATCAACAGCAAAGTAACCGTGAAACTGTTTTACGAGCAAGACATCCGTAACCCGCTCATCTCCGCCGAAGGCTACAAAACCTCCAACACAAAAGTCGGGTTCAGCATTCGGTTTAAGTTGATATAGAAAGAATTGTGTAAAATTAAAGCGAAAGTATCGACAATAAAAGAACGTTGTTTCACTTTCTTTCAAAAATAAAATGTAACTTTGTTCGTATGAAATACAAAGGGATTGAATTACACGTTTTCGGACACGACCATCCGCCGCCGCACGTTCATGCTGTGTTTGCGGAACACGAAGCTCTGATTGTGATTTCGGATTGCTC
>DYPD01000028.1 GCA_020720115.1 Thiomargarita sp.
CATATGATTTTATATATCTTTTATTTTAAAGATTCAGTAATCCGACTATACATGACATTCTTGCTCAATACATAAAGGCACTGGACTGTTATGAGCAGGTTATGGCAATTAAACGCAATATTCATGACCGCAAAGGCGAGGGAAATATCCTCGGTAATATTGGTGTGGTGTATTTTTCTCTTGCTCAATACGACAAGGCATTGACCTACGTTGATCAAGCACTGGTAATTCGCCGCGAAATCCATGATCGTGCTGGGGAAGGCATGGATTTAGGCAACATCGGTGCAGTGTACCGTAGTCTAGGTCAATACACTAAAGCACTGGATTACCACGAACAGGCGTTGATGATTCAGCGTGAAATCAGTAATCACCAAGGCGAGGGGAATAATCTCGGCAACATTGGTTTGGCGTATTACCAATTAGGTCAACCTGCCAAGGCATTGGCTTATTATGAACAAGCATTGGCGATTCAGCGCAAAATTGGCGACCGCCAAGGCGAGGCTTCTACCCTCACTAACATTGGTCTAACACATGAATATCTTGGGCAAGATTCCAAGGCACTAGAGTCCTACGAGCAATCACTGGTGATTGAACGCGAACTTGGCGACCGTGCGGGGGAAAGCAGGGATTTGAACAACCTCGGTGTGGTGTATGAAAAACAAGGCGATTACCCCAAAGCGCGGGCGACTTATCAGCAAGCCCTGCAAATTGTCACCACCACCGGCGAGCCGGAAACATTGTGGCTGATTTGGAATAACCTGAGCGAAGTCTCAACATTCCTGGACAACCCGCTGGCGGCGATTTTTTATGGCAAACAAGCGGTCAACACCTTGCAAACGATGCGCGGGCATGTCGCCAAACTGGAAGACAAAAGCCTGCACGCTTCGTTTTTACAAAATAAAACCCACGTTTATCAACACCTGGCGGATTTGCTGTTGCGCCAGGGCCGTTTGTTCGAGGCGCAGAAAGTGCTGGAACTGTTGAAACAAGAGGAATATTTCGATTTTATCCGCCGCACCCGCGCTTTTGAAATTCCCGACGACGGGGTGCGCTACACTCCGCCGGAACAACCCTGGGCGGCGCGTTTCCAGAAAATTTCCGCGCAATTGGTGACGCTGGGCGAGGCGTACTCGCTGTTGCGGGCGCGCAAGCGCGGGGCGAGACTTTGAGCCAGCAGGAAGAACGGCGTTTGGAGGAATTGCGCGAGGACATGGCAACCGCCGACCATGCCTTGCAAACGTGGTTTAAGGACACGGACACCGCGCTTGCCAATCTGAAACAAGAGGATTTGCAAAAAGTGCTGGATGAGTTTTTCGCCAGCGACCAAAACCAGTTGCGCGGGGTGTTGCAACGCCTGGGCCAAGGCACGGTGTTGCTGCATTTCGTGCCCATGCCCGACCGCCTGCACATTCTCGTCACCACGCCGGAACTGACCGTGCGCCGCGAAGTGGCGGTCAAGCGGGAAGACATCGGCAAGGCGGTGCTGGCGTTGCGCGAGGCGTTGAAGCAGGAAGGGCGCAAGCGCGGGTGGGGAGCGGAATCGCTCGCTTCGACAAGCTCAGCGAGCGCTTCCGCTTTGCCGTTCCCTGAGCCTGTCGAAGGGAACGGCGCGGATTTGAACGAACTCAAAAAGCCCGCGCAACAACTGCACGACTGACTGATAAAACCCATTGCCGAGGATTTGCGCCGCGCCGACGCGCAAGTGCTGATGGTGTATTTGTTCGGCGAAATGCGCTATCTGCCGCTGGCGGCGCTGCATGACGGCGAGCATTGGCTGGCGGAAGACTACGCGCTGGCGGTGTATGCTGCCGCCGCTGACAAAGGCTTGGAAATTCAACCGCGCCGCGCCGAGTGGAAAGTCGCCGGGCTGGGCGTGAGCGAAGCGCACGAGGGTTTCGCGCCGCTGCCGGCGGTCAAGGCCGAGTTGGACGGCATCGTGCGGCGCGGCGCAGATGACCGCGACGGCGCGTTGCCGGGCGAAGTGCATCTGGACGCAGCGTTCACCGAAAAAAGATTGCGCGACGTGCTGGATCGGAATTTTCCGGTGTTGCACATCGCCAGCCAGTTTAATCTGAACATCGGCAAGGACACCGATTCCTTCCTGCTGCTGGGCGACGGCGGCCATTTGAGCCTGGCCGACATCGGTGAGCAACGCTTCGAGTGGGGCGGTCTGGACTTGTTGGCGCTGTCGGCCTGCAACACCGGCATGGGCTTGGCGAGCGCCAATGCCGACGGCACCGAGGTGGAGGGTATGGGCGTGACGGTGATGAAGCAAGGTGCGCGCAGCGTGTTGGCGACGTTGTGGCAAGTGAGCGACCAAAGCACGGCGGATTTCATGCAGCGCCTATACGCCAGCCAAGCCGCCAGCCCTATCAGCAAGGCCAAAGCGATTCAGCAAATCCAGCGGGCGTTTATTCAAGCCGAAAAATCCGATTTGCCGGATTATTACGCCCATCCGTTCCATTGGGCACCGTTTATTTTGATGGGGAATTGGTTGTATAGTCGGATTACTGAATCTTTAAAATAAAAGATATATAAAATCATATGCTTAATAATTATAAAAATATAATTATTGAGTAATCCTACTATAAACTACGATTTCACCACAGAAAACACCGAGGAAAACACATGGACTCCACGCTTATCTACGCCACTTTGCTGTATCTGATCGGCTTTCGCCTGCTGGTGATTTTACTTGGCGGCATGAGCATTTATCTTGGCTACCGGCTGTTCGCGCAAGCTATGGGCAAGTCGCGCAAAACCGCCGACAACGCAACAGGCGCGGACATGGAAGCGCAGTTTGGCGAGTATAACCGCTTGAATTTGAAAAATGCCGCGCCAGGGACGTTTTTCGCCGCGTTTGGTGCGGCAATGGTGATTGTCATCTTGGCGGGTAGCCCGCCTTCGTTTACCTTCAAAACTCAAAACATGAGCCTGGCGACCGAACACGGCGATGTGACTGTAGCCGATGGTGGCGCGGGCGGCGACAAGCCCGCAGCGACGGACGGTAAAAATATCACCAGCACGGAAGTCACTGTGCGTGGCGACGGTGAAGTACCGGAAACCGCCAAAGCCGCGCATAAATTGGCGGGCGAGCAATTTAACTATTTGCTGAAACTGGAAGAACGCGCAGTGGCAATGGATGCGCAAAACGCGGCATATTTGGACAGTCTGGCTGGGTTGTATTTCCTCAAAGGCGATTTTGCACAGGCATTGCAGCATCAAGAAAAAGCCGCGCAACTCGCGCCACAGCGAGAAGATATGCAAAAGCGCCTGGTGGCGTACCGTGCAGTCACGTCAAATTAACCCACCTTTAATGCCTCCAATTCCCCGTTGATTTTTGTTGGCTTTTTCTAGCATCTGCAAAGTTGGCTAACGCCTTGAAGCTGGGTGCGGCTATTGGCGTTAAAAAACAGTGGCACAGTGGTTTAACCTTAAACGGCTTTGGGTGGTTTATGTTACGATGCTGCGTATGCGTATCCCCTGGTTTAACACAAATGCGCCAATGATTGACCGAGAGTGACTTGCTTATGAACGCTTCAGATGAGGATAGCTTGCTGGAATTTCCCTGTGATTTTCCAATCAAAGTGATGGGTGAAACCCAGGACGATTTTGATGCGCTGATAGTAGAAATAGTGCGCCGCCATTGTTTGGAAGATTTGCCCGAAGGTGCAGTGCGTTCTAGCTTAAGTCGCACGGGCAAATACACGGCGGTGACAGTCACTGTCCGTGCTCATAGCCGCACTCAGTTGGATAATCTGTATCGTGAACTGAGTGCTCATGCGCAAATTAAAATGGTGCTTTAGGGGTGATTTTTGCATTCTCGTTGCAAGTGGCTTTCCCACCATACCCATTCAATCAACAAAAATAAGGATTTATCTTGATTCGTCAATTTTTCAAAAACGTGCGTGACAAACTACAGAGTCTGGCTAGATTTGCCCAGCGCAAACCTCAACAGCTGCCTGATCACCATCACGTTAAACCGCCAGAAGACAGTCCCCGCCCCGCCATACCCGTACGCAAGCGCAATAAGCCCATCCCAGAACACCCGCGTTGGTCATTAGAGCAATTTCCCGTTGCGCCTCAGGAGGGTAAAACCCGCTTTCACGATCTGCGCCTGCCGCTGAGTTTGATGCACGCTATCGCGGATTTGGAATTTCAATACTGTTCGCCTATTCAAGCAGAATCGCTGCCTGCGACGTTAGAAGGCAAAGATTTGGTCGGACAAGCGCAAACTGGCACGGGCAAAACGGCGGCTTTTTTGATCACGCTCCTGACGCGCTTGCAGCGTCAAGCGCGTTCTGGGCAGCGTCCAGTAGGCACGCCAAAAGCTCTGGTTTTGGCGCCCACTCGTGAATTGGCAATACAGATTGCTAAAGATGCCCGCGCTTTATCAAAATACATGCGGATACAGATTGTTGAGGTGTTCGGCGGCGCAGATTACCGTAAGCAACAGCAAAAACTGCAAGGCGTGGTGGATATAGTGGTCGCTACGCCAGGGCGCTTGCTGGATTTTTACAAGCACCAGACGCTTAAGTTAGATCAAGTAGAGATACTGGTGATTGATGAGGCGGATCGTATGTTGGATATGGGTTTTATCCCAGATGTGAAAAATATCGTCTACAGCACCCCGCACAAGGATAAACGCCAAACCCTGTTTTTCAGTGCCACCTTTACCGATGACGTCAAACGCCTGGCGGAGCAGTGGACGCGCCAACCCATTCAAGTCAACATAGAACCGGAGCAGGTGGCTTCTAACAGCATTGAGCAAAAGGTTTACATAGTCACCAGCGAACAAAAATACCCGCTGCTGTATAACCTGGTCACGCAACAAAATTTGCAGCGCGTCATGGTTTTTACCAACCGCCGCAACGAAACCCGCACCCTCAGCGAACGTCTGCGCAAAGATGGCATCCGTTGCGCCATGCTCTCTGGCGATGTGCCGCAACATAAGCGCAGCAAAACCTTAGAAGATTTTCGTAACGGTAAAATTCGTGTTTTAGTGGCAACAGACGTGGCGGCACGCGGTATCCACATTGAAGGCGTGAGCCATGTAGTGAATTTTAATTTACCTTCCGAACCAGAAGACTATGTTCACCGCATCGGGCGTACTGGGCGGGCGGGCGAAAAAGGCACTTCGATCAGCTTTGCCTGCGAAGAAGATTCCTTCTATATCCCTGATATTCAAGCCTATTTAGGTGAAGAACTCCCTTGTTTGCCGCCAGAAGAGGGCTTATTGACCGCTGTGCCTGCTTGCGCCTCAGACCCGGTAACTACAGCCGAGAGTCCGCCACCGCCAGCCCGCAAAATACTGAAACAGGGACAAGAAAACGCCGTGCAGCCAAGCCCTGATCCTGCGCCTAGTGCAGTGACTCCAACAAACCAAACACCACCAGCAATGGATGCTTCCGCTCCAGAGGCGGGTGACAGACCACAGCCACCACGCCGTCGCCGCCGTCGTCACCCTGGCACGCGACAGAGCCGTGCGCCCAAAGACGCATCATCCAACAAAATGCCAGAATAGGCGCTGCTGGCTTTTGTAGCTTGCAGACATAAAAAAACCGGCAACGCCGGTTTTTTGTTATTTAAACACAATAGGTCACAGAATCAGTTTGGCGGCAAATTTGAGCACACCAGTGGCTATTTGCGCGGCTTGCTGACCGCTCTTGTAAGCTGCTACTGCTTTATTTAAGCCATCCATTGCCGCCTTCGCATCCGCTTCGCTGATGCCGGAATGGCTAACAGACGCACTAGAAGAGCGTTGTAGCGCGTCCATCAAGGCGGTTGAAGAGGCGCTGTTAGCGCCCATGTAAGCATCTAATTGTGCTTGCAATTCAATGATTTCCTTGCCTTGGATAGTGACCAGTTTTAACAATTGTTTGGTCACTTCCCAGTTCGGATCATGCGCAGGGGCAGGACCATTTAAGGCGCGTTCAAATTTCGTAATCTGTTCGGGCGTTAGACTCATACTTAGGGTTCCTTTGGGTGATTAAGTGAAAATGACAGCTCAGAAGAAGCCAGCAACCGCTTGAATCCCTTGCGTTAACATACCGATAGCAGCGTTGCGCTGTTGCGGATCAGTGATGTATTTGCTGCCAACGGATTGCAATAAACCATTCACTTCCTGCGGATCAATGTCACGCACGGCATTGTTCAAATCAATTTCGCTTTGTGCATAGCTGACCAAGGCTTGACTGTGGGCGTGCGCCATATCCAGTTCTTTATTGATTTCGGTTTGCAAGCCTTCCAACAATTTTTCCGCACCGATAATGGTTTGGCGAATATAAGCTAATTTGGGATCATGAGGTGTCAAGCGGCGCTCTGCCTCTTCGTAAAAAGTGGTTTCTGCACCACTTTCATTGCTCCGCCGCAAATCCGACAGGGTTTTGACCAGTTCATGCGCTGTTGCGGTGGTAAAGGAAGGATTGGCTAGTGCGGTATATACCCAGCCTTCGCGGATTTTCAGTTGTTCTAGCTCTTGCTCGCCCATGCCGCGTGCCAAAGAAGACTTAACATGCTGATAACGCGCCATAAATTTTGACTTGCGCCCGAGAAAAGTATTCGCTGCTTGGGTAAAGGCATCTTCCCAATTATCTGATTTTACTTCTAAAGGCGCGGGACCAACAACCGCAATCAATTCGGCTTCAAGTTTACCAAGGT
Organism: Thiomargarita sp.; assembly: GCA_020720115.1. GTDB lineage: Bacteria > Pseudomonadota > Gammaproteobacteria > Beggiatoales > Beggiatoaceae > BB31. The sequence goes on from DYPD01000028.1 coordinate 6,661, forward strand.
GTTGATAAATCAAAGAATCTCCGCTGGCTTTTAAGAGTGGTTCATATAACCCTAATAGCACCTGAATATTTTTCGATAAAGCACCAAGGTTTTGCTGATTTTGTTCTGCTACAGGCTTAACTGCATTGACAGGCGCAGAGCAGCCGCTTTGTAAAACCAACAGCGCACTTAAGCTAAAAGCTGAAAAAATAGGCAGCAACAATCTATTCATGCCGGCATCCTCATGCTGAAAAATAATGTCATACCGTCAAGGAAAAACGACGACCAAGACTGACAGGTGATAGTGTGATTTTTATGTTTAGTGGAGTTTGGATGCTAGACTAAAGCTGCTGGGGTGACAAGTCCTGAAGCGGATTTCCCCCTACCAGCATAAAAAAACCGAGTCAAATGACTCGGTTTAAGTGATTTTTAGCCAGACAAAGCCTAATTATTAACGCAGGCGGGGCAAGCACCCGTACCGCAGGCGGGTGAAGGCGCTTCCTTGCTCTCGCTTTTAGCCTTTCCACCTTTAAAATCGGTTTCGTACCAACCCGAACCTTTTAGACGAAAGCCGCCCGCGGAAATTAATTTTTTCAGGCGTTCTTCACCACAAGCAGGGCATTTTTTTAACGGCTCGTCACTCATTTTCTGCATAGCCTCTAATCCGTGACCACAGGCTTCACAGGCATATTCATAAATTGGCATGGTTTTATTCTCCTATAAAAATACGCAAAATTTCATCTATCCTGGTTTGTAAGGCGGTTTTACTAAATTTCAATATTTTTGCCCAACAAAAAAGCGGCTTTGTTGGATAACAAAGCCGCTTTTTGAAGCAAGCAGGCAGTTTATAGCACTGCCCCTCTAGGGCTTATTCTTCGCCCCACAAGCCGAAAATAGCCAGCAGGTTGAGGAACATATTGTAGATGTCAACATACAGGGTGACAGTTGCCATAATGTAGTTGGTTTCATAACCATGCACTATGTTACTGGTGTCATACAGCATGAAACCCGCCATCAGCAACACAATCAAGCCAGAAATAGCAAGCTGCATACCACCCACTTGGATACCAAACAGGCTTAACACAAACACGCCAGCAATACCAACAATGGCGACAATTAAACCGGCAAACAGAGCCGCGTTGAGGAAGCTAAAGCCTTTTTTGGTGGTCAGGGCATAACCAGACAAACCTAAAAACACCATTGCAGTCATGCCAAACGCCATAATCACTAACTCGTGACCATTGCTGTAGGTATGGATAAAGGCATTAATCACAGGTCCTATAGTGAGTCCCATAAAGCCGGTTAAGGCAAACACGGCAGCCAACCCCCACACACTGTTACGCAGAGAGGAGGTGAGGAAAAATAAGCCGATAAAGCCGACCAGCGTCAGGATAAAACCCGGATGTGGCAACTTAAATACCATTGCCAAACCAGCAGTAAAGGCACTAAACAGCAGCGTCATAGACAACAGCATGTAAGTGTTGCGGATCAGCTTATTGGTTGCCAGTGCGGATTCGGTAACCCCGCCAACCATGTCTTTAGTTTTCAGTACAAAAGGATCATTGGTGCTCATAAAAAATCTCTCCTTAATAATGGGTTTTACAGCAAGTTCATGACAGATTATGGCATCTACCGGCGACGGCTTCAATAAGCTTTACTAAATCGTAATGCACCTAGCAAGTGCTTATAGGCTTAATTCTAAAGAAAAATGAATGCCGTTGTCTTGCAGATTCTTGTCCTCGGGTTTATCCACTTCTTTCAAGCGATGCCCCCAGTAAAGTTCTGCCCGTAAGTGACTGCTGGCGTTCCAAATTACACCCAAACCAACGCTGGCAAGAGAATCTGTACCTGTGGTGGCAAATTTGTTGTTGTCTCCCCAACCATAATCCAGGAAAGGCGCCAGCAGCACTTCGCCTTCATTTTCTTTGCTTAACCTTTGAATACGCCAGTGTGCAATTGGCAATTGCCACTCCAGCGACAACACCGCGCCCTTATCACGGGTCAACTGATTTTCCCTATATCCACGCACGGTTGAAGCACCGCCAATGGCAAATTTTTCTAATGGTAGCAGGGGATCATTGCTGTACTGCATGTCTGCACGCAACCATAACTGACTATCCTTGCTCTTATCCCAAGGTACTGACACGCGGTTAATCCAGCGGAATTGCCCTAACCAGGTGACAAATTCGCTGTCTGGTTCAATCGAGGGCAAACCGGTTTCATTGCTGATGTCATCGTGAATGCTCGAATCCAACGCATCCATGCCGACACCAAAGGTAGAAGCAAAAGCAACCACCTGATCGCGGCTGCGATCTAGCCAATTCTGGCTAAAACGTAGCGCAGTGATTTTATTGACGCCATCCACCACTGGCGGGAAAGGAAACAATTCACCCAACAGCTTGGTTTCGCTGTGGCGTTTTTCCAGTCCCAAACTCATATCAAACACGCGGTAATGAAAGTCTTTGGTATATGCCTTGTAGAAAGGATGACGCAAGCTGATACCATAGGTTTCTGCTTTACTGGTGATGTCCAGTTGATTAAAAGGCTCGGCAATCACTTGAGAATCACTTTGCTCAGCTTTTAGTTCTAAAGTGGTATCGTAATGGGTAATTGGCAGCGCATAGTTGAGGCTATAATCTGCTAAACCTTCCGCCAAACCAATGCGCCCAGACAGGCTATCGCCCCAGCCAGTCAGGTTGCGGTGGCGTCCTGATAATTCTGCACGGGTAGCCCCAACGCTGGGCGAACGATGATTGTTAATGTCGAAATGCAGTTCGTAAGGCGTATCTTCAGTAATCTCCAGATTTAACACCGCATCGCCTGCTCGAATGCCTGGACCCAATTCCGCATTAAAGCGTTTGACTAGAGGATTTTGTTGCAGAATTTGTAGACGTTCCTGCAATTCATTGGTATTGAGTGCAGCATTTTCAGGAAATTCTAGCCGACTGGTGATGTACCTTTCTTTCAGCTTCAAATCCGCCGCATTGGTCAGATGAATTTGGCTTAAATGTCCTTCAATGATTTGAATTTTGATTTGCTGAGTGGCGTTAATTTCCTGGTCAGGAATAATGGCGCCCGAATTGATATAGCCTCGGTCAATATAGTATTTGCTTAGAATATTGCGTACTTCTTGCAATTCTTCTGCACTAATTTCGCGTCCACTGTAGCTTTGGATGGCAGCCAGTAATTCCTCATTGGAAAACACCTGATTGCCTTCCAAAACAAAAGCACTGACTTGAATTTTGCTCTGCGCAGAAAGGCGATTCTGCGGCAATTCAATCGCTGGCAAGGGCGGTAATTCTGGTTTAACTGAGGTTTCAACCGCCTGCGCAGTAAAGCCAGCGCATAAAACGCCAGCTAAAGCAGCGGATAACAAAGAGAGGATAAAAGTAAGCAGCCTGTTCTGTTTCATAAGACACTATCTCTTAAAGGCTATGGTGCTGAAAAATCGGTGAAAAAAGAAAAATACGGTAGGTGCGCTGGCAGTCGCTTGACTGCTTAATATTACGCAAAATGACAGACATAGTACAGCTTGCCGATAGATTGGAAAAGCGGAAAACTTGTTTTTATGCTCCCGCGTTTTAGTCGGAATGCTGTTTAATTGCACTTTGTAGATGCCACAATAGCGCCTCTACACCAGATGCTCCTACCCCTAACTCAGCGGCAATTTGATTAAAAATCACGCGGTAATCATGCGGCAAGGGCAATTCTCCGGCTAAATGCGCCAATAGCTGCGCACTTGCCAATAAAGTGTCTTCTAAGCCTTCCGTATTTAAACCGCGCCCAACGGTGCGTAGATATTCCAGCAAATCTCGCGGATCGTCGCGAGCTGCCTGCACAGCGGCTTGAGCATCAGTGCTACTAAATTCCGTTTCAGTTGCCGCTTGATATATTTGGCTCATCAATACCAGATTATTCTCACTGATGCGGGTAGCACGCAAAATATCCGCCATAATACGCCGTAGAGCATAATGATAAGCTGGCAATTGTTGGCGATCTGCTAAGGCACTGGGATGAAAGCTGCACCCGCAACTGCGACATTCCAAGTATTCCTTAGGAGTGCCTAATGGCAGCAGGGGAATAAAAAACAGCGTAAAATAATTTTTCAAGCGAATATGCTGATAGGCTCGCACCTGCTGGCACTGAGGACAGTAAAATTGCCCAGTTTCTGGGTTTTTTTCCACTACCTGTTCGCCAAATAGAAAAATCACGAATCAGTGCCTTCATGTACAAGGGTGGAAGCGACTGGCTGCATTACTGCCATTTTTTCTATCTGGGCAATGCCTGGATAATCAGGATAATTCAGTTTCAGTACCCGCAAACTTTGTTCAGCCAATTCACCGTAGCCTAAAGTTTTGTACATTTTTACCATCATTGCTAAAGCATCGGGCACAGCGGTGGTGCGATCAAAATGCTGTACCACATATTGCGCACGGTTTAAGGCGGCTAGGTGGGCGCCGCGCCGCACATAGAAATCCGCCACATGCAATTCATGTAATGCCATGTTATTGCGTAAATACACCATGCGTTGCCGCGAATCTTCTGCATAACGGCTTTCTGGAAACAAACGCACTAATTCGGCAAAGCTTTCAAAGGATTCTTTAGCAGTTTCTTGATCGCGCTGGCTTAAATCAATCGGCAAATAGCGTTGCAAGGTATCGTAGTTGCGATCAAAGTTCGCCAAGCCTTTGATGTAATAGGCATAATCTACTCGTGGATGACGCGGATACAATTTAATAAAACGATCCGCCGCCACAATTGAGGATTCAGGTTCTTCAAATTTATAATAAGCGTACAACAAATCCAGTTGCGCTTGTTGGGCAAAGCGCCCCAGCGGATAGCGAGCTTCTAAGATTTCGTAATACTTAATAGCGCCTTCATAATCACTTTCCATTAATTTAGCTTTTGCGCTACTCAATAGTTGATTGGCTGACCAATCTTTGGTTTCATCTTCAGCTTCTCGAAACAAAGCGCAACTGGATAAAATGCTGCTCAATAAAACTAAAACCAATAAAGAACGCAAGCGGAATATCATCATCTATGTCCTGTTGATTAAAGATAGGGTAAAAATACAACTACTTTGATTCTGGGTTCAAATACTTTAGAGGGTGACAATGCAACTAGCTCAGAGTTTAAGCAAAGCTTTCTAACGCTAATAAATCATCTAAAGTTTCGCGTCGCCGTACCAGTTGCACTTGTGCGCCTGAAACCAGCACTTCCGGCGCTCTAGGACGGGTGTTGTAATTGGAACTCATGGCAAAGCCATAGGCGCCCGCCGAACGCACTGCCAGCAAATCCCCTTCGCACACGGCTAATTCGCGCTGTTTACCAAGAAAATCGCCAGTTTCACAAATGGGTCCTACCACGTCATACAGGTGCGCGGGCACATCTGAGCGCGGCTGCACCGGAATAATGGCTTGCCAAGCGCCGTATAGTGCTGGGCGAATTAAATCATTCATCGCCGCATCTACAATGGCAAAAGCTTTACCTTCCGGCACTTGCTTGAGATACTCTACGCGAGTCAGCAACAGCCCGGCGTTAGCGGCAATGGCGCGTCCGGGTTCGAGCAAAATTGTATAGTCGGCATCGCCCAATTGCTGCATGAGGGCTTGCGCATAAGCGGCTGGCTCAACGGGTTCTTCCTCGGCGTAACGCACGCCCAAACCACCGCCTAAATCCAGGTGCTCAATGTGGATACCGGCACTTTTCAGCGCGTCTAATAGGCGCAACATGCGTTCGAGTGCGTCCAAAAAGGGCGCGATTTTAGTTAATTGCGAACCTATGTGACAATCCGCGCCAACCACGCGCACATGCGGCAACTCGGCAGCTTGGCGGTACACCTCTAGCGCCGAATCCACATCAATGCCGAATTTGTTTTCTTTTAAGCCGGTAGAAATATACGGATGTGTGTCGGGGTCTACGTCAGGATTGACACGAATGGAGACGGGCGCGGTGACTCCGCAATCACCCGCTACCTGATTCAAGCGTTGCAATTCTGCGGTGGATTCAACATTAAAGCTCAAAATCCCCACTTCCAAAGCGCGGCGCATTTCTTCGCGGCTTTTGCCAACGCCAGAAAACACCACTTTGCGCGGATCACCGCCAGCGCGTAACACCCGTTCCAGCTCACCTCCAGACACTATGTCAAATCCTGAACCCAATTGCGCTAACACACGCAACACGGCAAGATTAGAATTCGCCTTAACGGCATAACAAATCAAGTGCTTACGCCCCGCTAAGGCGTTGTCAAATGCCCGCCAATGGCGTTCCAGGGTGGCACGAGAATACACATAACAGGGCGTGCCAAACTGCTCAGCAATCGCGCTCAAAGCCACTTCTTCGGCATAAAGCTGTTGATTTTGATAATGAAAATAATCCATTAGGGCGCACCTTTCGCAGCAGTAGGGATAGAAGGGGTCACAACAGGAGAATGAGCGCGGGTATCCGTCTGTTTAGCGATCACCGGCTCTGCCGGCAAGTACAGATCACCTTTTTGTCCGCAGGCGCTCAGCACAACGAAAACCCACAGCCAGAACAGATTATGTATTAAAATTCGCATGAATAAACCTTAAATGCTGGAGGCTTGTCTAAATGTCTGATGATAACATAATACAGGCAGCAAGCTGCAAACACCCCTGACGCAAAGCCCGGAGGCTACACAACCCATGACGGAACTCAGTGAATCGGATTTTCATGAGCATATTGACGATACCCTGATTGCTATTGAAGAAGCGATAGACGAAGCCAGTCTGAATATTGATTACGAAACCAGTGGCGACATCCTCACACTCACCTTTGATGATGACTCGCGCATTATCATCAATCGCCAAACGCCCGTGCGCCAGCTTTGGGTCGCGGCTAAAGCCGGCGGATTTCATTTCAACTATGATAATGAAAATGGGGTTTGGTTGCATGATGCGGACAAAGAAGAACTGTTTCAGATGCTCGGTCGTTTGTGCAGCCAGCAAGCTGGACAGAATGTGAATTTTAACTAACGGATGACGCAGTCTTCAGTATTTGCAACTGCGTATCAGCGAATTGAAGGGCACTTAAATGCAGGGGTGGTTGCAAGGCATTGTAACCACTCAAAGGGCGCACGCAGGTGGAGCGGGTTAGAAAAACCACTGATGCCTTGATACGCTCAACACGAGCCTTTGATTAGGCTCAATGGCTTATAAGGAAAATTCCTCATCAAACGGCATGTCGCCTTGCACTACGGGCAAACTTAAGGCATTGCCCCAATGTCCCCATCCGCCATTGTACAGGCGCATATCTTTAAACCCTAGATATTTCAACTGCATATAGGTAAGCGTCATGCGAAAACCATCATGGCAATAGACATAGAGAGTTTTGTCTTTGGGGAGGTTTCGATACAGGTTTGCCAGCGCCGTGTCGTCAAGCCACTTCTGCGACTGCGCGTCAGTGGCGGCTAAACTGACGATATTAATTGCCCCTGGAATGTGTCCGCCGCGCACCGCATGATTGATTTGTGCGCCGCTGTATTGCTCCGACGGACGCGCATCTAGCAGCATTACTTGCGAATCGCGGCGTGACACTACTGCGTCATATACCTGCGTCCATTCCACTATTAGATTGGGATTGGCTGCTTGCAAAGTCACAGTGCCCGGTTGCGGCGCAACGGGCTGTTGGCTAAGGGATTCAAAAGCTGTCCACTCCAGCGTGCCGCCATTGAGGATTTTCACTTGCTGCGTGTTAAAACCATAGAGTTCTAACAGAAAGTATAGGCGCGAAGCCAAAGCAGTGCGGGCATCATCATAAATCAGTACCAGCGAGTCGTTATTGACGCCCCATTGCCGCAAACGCGCTTGGAAATCTTGTTGGCTAGGGAAGCGCATGAGTACGGCGGCGTTATTGTCGCCTAAATCCTTAAAGCGTTGCACTTGCACCGCGCCTTCAATATGTCCAACGCTGTAATAGCGGTGTGGATGGTAACGCACTTCTAAAATCACTAGATTGGCGTCTGCTTGGTGCGCACTCAGCCACTCGCTGCCCACTAAAAAATCGGGCGTTGCCAAAGTCATCGCACTCCACAAATACGCGGTGAAAAATGCCAAGCCGTAGCCAGTCAGCAAGCGGCGGTTGAATGGATTTGAGGCAACAGGGAGCATAAGTGGAAGTCCGGTTTAAGCGGTGATTTGCGCAGGTTCTGGCTCTAGTGGTGCGGTTGCTTTACTAATCGCTTCTTGATAGTCCTTGGAAAATAAAACTTTGCCTGCACTTTGGCGAATCCCTGCACGCCGCAAAGTGACTCTGAGATGTGGTTGCAAGGCATTGATAATTACCAAAACCTCAAGGCGATTGAGGGTTTCTAGCAGGGATTCTAACGCCATCACGCCGGTAATATCCATCATGCTGACATCACTCATATCCAACACCACGACACTAATTTGTTGATTGACCACGCGCAAGGTGCGCATGGCTTTTTCCGCAGCACCAAAAAACAATGGACCATTGATGTCATAGATGGCGACATGCGCAGGCAGATTTTCCAGATGGGTGTGGTGATGTTGTTCGAGCAATTGCGTGCCAGTGAGTTCTGCCATGCGGCGAATGAACAATAGGGACGCCAATACTAAACCGGTGCTGACAGCGATGACCATATCAAAGAGCACGGTCAGGCTAAAACAGGTTAGCAAGACGGCGATGTCACTGCCTGGCGAAATGCGCAATAGGCGCACGAAATGCGGTGCTTCGCTCATGTTCCAAGCAACAATCAACAGCAAAGCTGCGAGTGCCGCCATAGGTACATAGCTCATCAGGGGGGCAAACGTTAGCACTACGAGCAGAATCAGCAAGGAGTGAATGATAGCGGCAAACGGCGATACGGCACCGGAGCGAATATTGGTAGCGGTGCGAGCAATTGCGGCTGTGGCGGGAATGCCGCCAAAAAAGGGCGCGATAATGTTACCCAAGCCTTGTCCGAGCAGTTCGGCGTTGGGGTTGTGTCGCTGTCCAGTCATGCCGTCTGCCACGACCGCACATAGCAAAGATTCTATAGCACCCAACATGGCAATGGCAAAGGCGCTGCCTAACAGTGTGCGGATCATTTCAAAAGATAAACCCACTGGCTGCCCGTTGGCGTCCGGTAATTGCCAGGGTAAAACGAAATGCGGCGCCAGCGGCGGGATACCGTAGCCGATTTGTCCTTCAAACTGATAACTAAAACGCGAACCGATGGTGGCTGGGTGAAAATCGCCTAGCCAAAGTCCACCCAACCAAGCCACCAGAGCAGCGATAAAAAGCGCGACGAGAGGACCGGGTACAGGGCTTTTCAGGCGCGGCCAGAGCAGCAAAATCGTCAGGGTCAAGACGCCGATGCTGACATCGGGCAACTGAGCACTGGGTAAAGCACTGAGCAAAATTTCTAGTTTGTGCAGATAATGCCCATCCAGTGAGCCGACTTCCAGTCCGAAAAAATCTTTGAGTTGTAGAGTGGCGATCACTACGCCAATGCCAGCAGTAAAGCCGGTGGTGACTGGATAAGGAATATATTCAATGAGTTGCCCCATACGCGCCAAGCCCATGATGAGCAAAATGACGCCCGCCATGACAGTGGCGATAAGCAACCCGCCCAGCCCGTATTGATGGGTAATGGGTAGCAAAATGACCACAAAAGCAGCGGTCGGACCGGAAATATTCACCCGAGAACCGCCAAACAGGGCGATGACAATGCCTGCAACTATGGCGGTATATAACCCCTGCTGCGGCGGCACGCCAACAGCAATTGCCAGCGCCATGGATAAGGGAATAGCAACAACGCCGACGGTTAAGCCAGCAAATAAATCACCGCGCAACTGTTGCAAGCCGTAACCAGTACGCAGGCTATCGCGCAAAGCGGTGATAAATAACGGGGAAAAGCTACTCATATGCGTAAGAGACCAGGCAACATAAGTATATGGAATACTTGCCAACTCAGGCGAAGCGTTTGAATACTAAACTACCGTTAGTACCGCCAAAACCAAAGGAATTAGACAGTGCTATGTCTATTTTCATAGCGCGTGCGGTGTGAGGGACGTAATCAAGGTCGCAATCTGGGGCTGGATTATCTAAGTTGATGGTGGGGGGGGCGATTTGATGATAAAGACTGAGCGTCGTGAAGATTGCTTCAACACCGCCAGCTGCTCCCAACAAATGTCCAGTCATGGATTTGGTTGAGCTACAGGCAAGGCGATAAGCATGATCGCCAAACACGCGTTTAATTGCCAGCGTTTCTGCTTTGTCACCTAAAGGTGTGGAGGTACCATGCGCATTGATGTAATCCACCCTTTCAGGGCTAATATCAGCATTGCGTAGCGCATTGAGCATACAGCGTGCTGCGCCTTCACCGTCTTCTGGCGGAGCAGTCATGTGATGCGCGTCGCTGCTCATACCAGAGCCCAGCAATTCCGCATAAATACGCGCACCCCGTTGCACTGCGTGTTCGTATTCTTCCAACACCAGCACGCCCGCACCGTCGCCTAGTACAAAACCGTCACGATCTTTATCCCAAGGACGGCTGGCGCGTTCTGGTTCGTTGTTGCGCGTGGACAGCGCCCGTGCAGAAGCAAAGCCGCCAATGCCCAGCGGACAAGTTGCCATTTCCGTACCGCCCGCCAACATGATGTCAGCGTCACCGTATTCAATCACTCGTGCTGCCTCACCAATACTGTGAGTGCCAGAGGTGCAAGCAGTAACGATGGAATAAGAGGGACCTTTTAAGCCAAAACGGATAGAAACATGACCAGCAGCCATGTTAACTATGCTGGCAGGGACAAAGAAGGGAGAAATTTTGCGTGCGCCAGCTTGTAGGTAATGTTCACAAGCGTGCCCTATGCCAGGCAAGCCGCCGATACCTGAGCCAATCACCACCCCCGCTCGCTCAGCGTTAGCTTCGGTGATTTGGAGACCTGAGTCCTGTAGCGCGTCTGTGCTGGCAGCCATAGCATAATGAATAAAAACATCCATTTTGCGGGCATCTTTGCTACTGAGGTATTTATCTATGACAAATCCCTGCACCGCGCCACTGATGCGACTGCTAAACGCACTGGCATCAAATAGGCTAATCGGGGTAATACCACTCCTGCCTACAACAATGTTTTCCCAGGCAGTTTGAATAGTGGAGCCAACCGGAGAAACGATCCCCAACCCGGTAATGACAACCCGCTTTTTGATTATCTGGCGCATGGAAATTCCTGCAAAATTTAATAACTGAGCGCAGCACCTTGTTAGGTAACGACGGGCAGCAATAGGAGGTATTTATTGTCAAGCAGATGTGACATAGATTCCCAGATAAGCTGAAAATCTATGCCGCAAGGGAATCGCAGCTTTTAGGTATTACTTGTAACGTAATCAATAGCTTGCTGTACTGTAGTGATTTTTTCCGCTTCTTCATCAGGAATTTCACAGCCGAATTCTTCTTCCAGTGCCATTACTAATTCCACTGTATCAAGAGAATCCGCGCCCAAATCATCAACAAAAGAGGCTTCATTGCTGACTTCTTCATCTTTCACGCCTAATTGCTCAACCACAATCTTTTTGACGCGTTCCTCAACAGTACTCATAAAGCAAATATCCTCCCGGATAAAGTTTCAGGCAGCCGACATCTACTTATAGACACCTAGCCGCACCAATGAATCAAAAATAACCGTAACAGGTAGAGCAGTAAATTGCTCCAACCCGATGTGCATTAATAATTGAGGGCAAAATGAATTTTTGGGGCTTTTAACAAGCCAATCTTTGCTTTAACTAAACAAAGATTCAAAGCACCAAAAAATCTGCCAGCAACAATTATTAACAGAACCTAGCTATCAATTCTCAGGAGAAATATTGATAGTGGCGCGATTATAATGCAAATTATCTGCTTTGCCTAATCGCTTGAAAGCGGTCTGAAAATTTTTACCCCATGTACATGCCACCATTGACATGCAGGGTTTCGCCGGTAATGTAAGCCGCCGCCGGAGAAGCTAAAAAAGCCACTGCATTGGCAATATCTTCGGGGGTGCCACCACGTCCCAGCGGGATTTGCGTTAGCATCAAATCACGTTGCTCGGCGGGTAAAGCCGCCGTCATGTCTGTTTCGATATAGCCTGGGGCAACTGCGTTGACAGTAATGCCGCGTGATCCCACTTCACGGGCGAGGGATTTGCCAAAACCCAGCAAACCTGCTTTGGCGGCGCAATAATTGGCTTGTCCAGGATTGCCCGTTAAACCCACCACCGAAGTGATGTTGATAATGCGCCCGCTGTGTGCTTTGAGCATGGCTCGCAAGCAGGCTTTAGTCAGACGAAATACCGCATTCAGATTGGTATTAATGACCGCTTCCCACTCTTCATCTTTCATGCGTAGCATCAGGTTATCACGGGTCACTGCCGCATTATTCACCAGAATGCTGGGCATAGTGTTTTTGAGATGCGCCAGTAAGTCGTTGAGTGATGCAGGGTCTTCGGCGCGATACAGCCAGCCGCGACCATTGAGACCGGCTTTGTCCATATAAGCATCAATGCTGCTAACGCCTGCTTCTGAGGTCGCAGTGCCTATGACTTCAGCCCCCGCAGCGGCAAGTTTTTCCGCAATGGCTCTGCCAATACCGCGACTTGCGCCAGTCACTAAGGCGATTTGATTTTCCAACTGTAATTGCATAAAAATATCCAAAAAATCAAAAACTTGAGAATTTATTCGTTAGAAGTAGCACAGGCAATTGTTTGCAATGCCGCGTCTAAACTTTGGTTATCAAAAACGGGCAGGGTGTTTAGGGACTTATTGATACGTTTATGTAATCCGGTCAATACCTTGCCTGGTCCGCATTCGATAATCTGCTGAATACCCTCAGCCGCAATTTTTTCAATGCTTTCAACCCAGCGCACTGGTTGGTAAAGTTGTGCGGCTAACAAGCGGCGAATGCCCTCGGCATCAGACTGGATACTCACATCGGCATTATGCAGCACAGGAATAGCGGGGGGCAGTATTTCCGTGCTTGCTAACACCTCTGCCAAGCGTTCTGCGGCGGGTTGCATCAATGTATAGTCGGATTACTGAATATTTAAAATAAAAGATATATAAAATCATATGCTTAATAATTATAAAAATATAATTATTGAGTAATCCTACTATACAATGCGAGGGCACGCTGACTGAAAGCAGCACCGCTTTTTTCGCACCTGCGGCTTTAGCGGCGAGGATAGCGCGTTCCACTGCTGCTTTGTGTCCGGCAATGACCACTTGCCCTTGCGCATTAAAATTCACCGCTGAAACCACTTGCCCTTGCGCAGCAGTGGCGCAAGCTTGCTGTACTTCGGTGCCTCCTAAGCCCAAAATCGCTGCCATTGCACCCACACCGGCTGGCACTGCTTGCTGCATCAAGCGCCCGCGCTCAGCCACTAAACGGATTGCTTCTTCAAAATCTAACGCCCCGGCATAGGTCAGCGCACTGTATTCGCCTAAGCTATGTCCGGCACAAATCGCGGGTTTAGTACCGCCCTGCGCATCCCACACCCGCGCCACTGCGATGCTTGCAGCCAATAAAGCCGGCTGGGTTTTATCGGTTTGGTTTAACAGGTCTTCAGGACCAGACTGAGATAATGCCCATAAATCAAGGCTTAAGGCTTCTGAAGCTTGCTCAAAGGTGTGTTTAACCAGCGGATAAGTGGCAGCCAAATCAGCTAACATGCCGACAGATTGAGCGCCCTGACCAGGGAAAACCATTGCAAAAAACATATAAAAATCCTGATATTAAAATCTGAGTACGGCTGAACCCCAGGTAAAGCCGCCGCCCATCGCACTTAACATCAGCAGATGTCCGGCTTGAATGCGTCCGTCACGCACTGCCGTATCCAGCGCCAAGGGCACGGAGGCGGCTGAGGTATTGCCATGATGAGCGACTGTTTGCACCACTTTCTCTTCGGCTATTTGCAGTTTTTTGGCAACCGCACTGAGAATGCGCGTGTTGGCTTGATGGGGCACAAGCCAATCCAGATCATTGACATTAAAGTTATTTGCGATCAAAGCTTCCTCGGCTGCTGCCGACATATTGGTGACCGCCAGCTTAAAAACTTCACCACCATTCATGTAGGTAAAACCGCTACCGCCCTGTAAACACCCTTCAGAAACATAGCCTTGCGCAGTTAGACTGGCATTATACTGGCCTTCAGCATACAGATGCGTGGAGTAAATGCCAGGTTCACTGCTGGCTTCTAAAATAGCTGCCCCCGCACCATCGCCAAACAGCACGCAAGTGCCACGATCAGTCCAATCTACCAGATGGGAAAAGGTTTCTGCGCCAATCACCAGCGCCCGTTTGGCGCTACCCGTGCGGATAAATTTATCAGCAATGCTTAAGGCGTAAACAAAGCCCGTACAAACCGCTTGTAGATCAAACGCTGGGCAACGCGGCGCCCCCAGTCGCTCTTGTACTAAACAGGCGGTGCTGGGAAAAATTCGATCAGGAGTGGTGGTGGCAAGAATAATTAAATCCAAACTAGAGGCGTCAATACCTGCATAGTCCAACGCATGACGACTGGCTTGCGTAGCTAAATCTGAGGTGAGTTGTGCAGGTGCAGCGATGTGACGTTGTCGGATGCCAGTGCGAGAGGTAATCCAGTCATCGCTGGTATCCACCATTTTTTCTAACTCCGCATTAGTCAAAATGCGCTCAGGCAGATAACTGCCCACACCGATAATCCGTGCGTATGTTGTCATGCGGCTGTGCGTCCTTGTGGCTAGATTATGACGGACCTAGAATAGCATCCAGTTGGGCGCTAATGCGATTAGGCACGTTTTTTTCGACTTCTAGCACCGCTTCGTGGATGGCGTGCGTAAAGGATAAGACATCAGCACCGCCGTGACTTTTAATAACGATACCCTGCAAACCGAGTAAGCTTGCGCCATTGTAGCGGCGTGGATCAATGCGCTGCTTGAGGCTATTGATAACTGGCATGGACACTAAAGCAGCGAACTTATTCCAGAGATTTTCCTTAAATGCCAATTTAGCGTAATGCGCAATCATTTTTGCTGCACCTTCGCTGGCTTTTAAGGCAATGTTGCCAGCAAAGCCATCACAGACCACTACATCGGCTTTGCCCTTAAAAATATCGTCACCCTCAACAAAACCTATGTAGTTAATCGGCTTGGCAGTCAACAACTGCGCAGCTTCTTTAACCTGTTCATTACCTTTGATTTCTTCTGCGCCAATATTCAGCAAAGCAATTCGCGGATTGGGCAAATTATCTACTGCGGTGGTGAGTACCGACCCCATCACAGCAAACTGCAAGAGATGCTCGGCGCGTGAATCCACATTTGCACCCAAATCCAACATGTGCGTATGTCCATTATTCATGGTTGGCAACGCGGTACAGATCGCTGGGCGATCAATGTGTGGCAAAGTTTTCAGCACAAAGCGCGCTGTCGCCATCAAAGCGCCCGTATTGCCTGCGCTAACACAAGCCTGAACTTCGCCAGATTTAACCAAATCAATCGCCACACGCATAGAAGAATCCTTCTTTTGTCGCAAGACTTTAGAAGGAGATTCGTGCATTTCGACAACTTGGGAAGCGTGGTGAATTTGCAAACGCGCATGAGAACCGACCTTATCGCGCAACTGATGAGCGTCACCGACTAAAATCAGTTCCAAATCGGGATGCTGTTTCAGTGCTTGCCAGGCGGCGGGCACTACCACACTCATGCCATGATCGCCGCCCATCGCATCTAGGGCGATGCGCACTGTCAAGGGATTAATCCTGCTTTTCTGGTAGCACCTGGCGACCCCGATAATAGCCATCGGGGCTGACATGGTGGCGACGATGTACTTCGCCGCTTAATGGTTCAATAGATAGAGTAGGCTTAGATAAAGCATCGTGAGCACGACGCATATCGCGCTTAGACGAGGTTTTTCGATTTTGTTGAACAGCCATGTATATTCCTTTGCAGCAAAAAAATAACAGATAACTTCAGTCACCGCTTAAGTGCGGCTAATGCCTGAAATGGATTGGCTTGCGCCTGTTCTTTTTGAGCAGCCTCAAACTCTGCCGACACCGCCTCATCATGCCAAAACTCATGCGCCAGACATTGTTCATGCAAAGGCGCAAAAGGTACGGCTAATAGCACTTCATCTTCAATGAGCAATCCCAATTTTACTCGAGCAGTCGGAAGAGGAATCGCTTCATAACCGGCGGGTAAATTCTGTTCATCGCTTTCTTGTTCGGGTTTCAACGGACATAAAGCGGTTTCCAGTCGCGTCTCCCACAGCATAGACCGCAAACAGCGCTGGCATTGCAAACTGAGCTGTACATTAAGCTGCCCAACGATGACAACATAATGCTCAATTATTTCAAATTGCCAGTCAAAGAGAATCTGACCTGCTGATTGAGTGAGCTGAGCGTTTAAACGCGACAAGGACTGGGGTGCGATTTCACCTTGCAGACGTTGACGCCGTTGCGCTAATTCCCAAGGATCGATCAAGAGTTCCGTAAAACTTTTAGGCACGCGCTTTGTCCTGTCTGGGTTCTGAGGCTACTGAACACAAGCGCGGAATAATATAATGGCAACATTTTTATGTCAAATCCAAAACTACAGTTAGCAACCATTCTTAACTAAAACCGCAAACAGAATCTACTCTGTCAATGGCTACTAAATACGCCTTGCTGGTTGGCGACAAAGATTAACTATACTAGAATCTCAGGGTTCAAGATGGAGTCTGGTTGTATTAACCGGTCTATCGGAAAAACGACAACACAATCAAGTTGATAACCAAAGGAGATAAATCGTGCATATACGAATGCGCAATGTCGTTAAGCTGTGCTTAATGATGGTAATCTTAGGCACAGGAAGCTACATAGGAATAACCGATGTTAAAGCGGATGAAGCAACAACGCAGGCAGCAGAGGAGCAAAACGAAGTTAAAGAAGTGATTCCTAGTAAAAAATGCCTTAAATGTCATGATGATGAAGATGAAAAAATCTGGGAATATGAAGATGGCAGCACACAGCTTATTTATGTGGACGCGGAAAAATTTGAACACAGTGTGCATGGTTCGCGCAACTGTGTGGACTGTCATAGCAATGTGATACTGGAAAAAGGTGAGCACGCAGAAAAACTGCCAATTACCGTTAGCTGCATAGAGTGTCATAAAAAAACCTCTGAAGATCAGAAAGATAACCCTGATCCTAAGTATAAGCGCCTCAATGTAGTGTTGGAGCAAATTGACAGCTACATGGACTCGGTTCATGCCCGTCCTAGTGCAGCAGATCAAACCAAAACCAACGCTGCTTGTCATGATTGCCATGATGCGCACAACGTCAGCACTATTGGCAGTATTCAACGTGCCGAACATCGCTTAGCAAATCCAGAAGTTTGCGGAAAATGCCATGAGAAACAAAAAGAAGACTACATGACTTCAATACATGGCAAAGAAGTGATGGAGAAACACAACAGCGAAGCGGCGGTGTGTTCTGATTGTCACACCACACACAACATTGATTCTCCTGAAAAAGATTCGGTGAAACTGACGATTATAAAGAACTGCGGTAATTGCCATGAAGAATCACAAAAAACTTACCTTGCTTCTTATCATGGTCAAGTCAGCCGTTTGGGTTATACCAATACTGCCAAGTGTTTTGATTGTCATGGCAGCCATGCGCTGAAAAGGGTAGATGATCCTACTTCAACGGTGCACCTGAACAATCGTCTGGAAACCTGCAATAAGTGCCATGTGGATGCACCAGAAGGATTTTCGAGCTTCCACGCGCATGGTCATGCAAATGATTTTGAGCGTTATCCGGGTATTTGGATTACGGCTAAATTTATGAATGCACTCATTATTTTAGTATTTGTATTCTTCTGGGCACACGTCATTTTGTGGTTCTATCGTGAATACCAAGATCGCCGTGCTGGTAAAGGCTATTTTGCACCGCCCGCCGGACAAGAAGAAACCGTGTATTTCCGCCGCTTTAGCCTGACTTGGCGGGTTATCCATTTATTGTTTGCGGTCAGCACCATGACGCTGGTACTCACTGGCTCAACCCTGCTGTTCTCGCATACCTCTTGGGCAACCTTTGTCATTAATCTGCTGGGTGGTCCACAAGTGGAGGCGATTATTCACCGCACTGCGGCGACTATTTGGCTATCCGTGTTCTTCGTGCATTTGCTGATTGCAGGTTACACAGTGCTGATTGCCAAACGTAAGACTTTCCGTTGGTTTGGTCCAACCTCAATGCTACCCAATTGGCAAGACTTACGCGACATCAAAGCCATGTTTGCCTGGTTCTTTGGCAGAGCCGAGCGTCCGAGTTTTGATCGCTGGTCATATTGGCAGAAATTTGATTACTGGGCGCCGTTCTGGGGTGCTGGCGTGATTGGTTTGAGCGGCTTGATGCTGTTCTTCCCAACCAAAACCGCCCTCATTATACCGGGCTTCATGTTCAATATTGCGACCATTGTCCATGCAGAAGAAGCGTTGCTGGCAACCATCTTCCTGTTTACCGTGCATTTCTTTAACGCACATTTCCGTCCTGATAAATTCCCCATGAGCACTACGATTTTCACTGGCGCAATACCGCTTGAAGAATTCAAGCATGAGCACACGCTGGAATATGAACGTCTGAAAGCCAGTGGAGAATTGGAAAAATATCTGGTCAAGAAACCCTCTAAAGCAGTGGTAGCGGGTTCTAACTTGTTGGCTACATTGCTGATTTTTGCCGGATTAACCTTGCTTACCTTGGTCTTAATCGGCTATACCACAATGTCCCATTAATAGCCCATAAAAAAATGCCATCCCCGTCAGGGGATGGCATTTCTCGTTTTAAAGGTCTTAAAAAATCTCAAATCTTAGTTAGACTTACCGAACAGTCCCATCAACATAAAAGTGGGCACTCCGACTGCAATCACCAATAAAACCAAAGCGATAGTTACCATCAGTGTATCAATCATCTCGTTTCTCCTTGTCATACATGCTGACATTGCAAGCCCCGCTTGCGTTCAGCAAATTCCAAAAAACTCCATCCAGCGCCCATCCTGGGCACCTTGAGAACAAGTATAACGCAAACAAGAATATTATGAAATGCTAATATTGCCCGTAAAAATACCTGAATTTTTAATCATGGGGCTATTCGGTTATAACCTAAACACGCCCTTTTCTAATGAGCGGAGTAGCCAAAAGAAAACTTCTCGAAACAACTTGCCGCTCCAATTGACATAGGGGTTGCGGATGTACAGTACCTGAGTTTGCGCAATGCACGCTGCCAATACGCCAGTCAACAGGCGATCATCAATTAATACAATCGCTTGCGCTGGCACTCCGGTTTGTTGTTGAATTGCCAACAATCCGTCTGGGTAGGGCTTTTTGCGCACACCGCTAATCCAGCGTACCCCGGGGTATTGTTGCGCAAACCACGCAATGCGCTCTGGATGTGGCTGATTGCTGAGGATAAAGACCCGTTCACTGCCAAATTGCCGAATGCCGTGATCCAGCCATTGCTGTACTTTAGGGGATGGATAAAATGCGCCTTCCGCTGCCAGCACGCCATCAAAGTCTAGCACCAGCACTGCAATGCCTTGCACGGTTAAGCTCAAAGGATCAAGCGCCGTGATGCGGGATAACGGGGTAGCGTGCTGATACACGCGGCGGATGCAAGCCCAGTGGCGCACCGCCATGCGCAGTGCATACAGAGTAGGTTGCAACCATTTACAACAGACTGATTTCATAGTTTTTTCAAAAAACCTACCAGAAACAGCAACAATACCGCGCCCGCAGTTGCCATCAGCAATGTACCGATCCAGCCATGTGCGGATAAGCCTAAGAAACTAAACACAAAACCGCCTAACACTGAGCCGACAACTCCTACCACTAAATTGCCGATGAGTCCCAGCCCACGCCCTTTCATGATCTGTCCGGCAAGCCAACCTGTCGTTGCGCCAATCAGCAAAAACCATAGATATTGCATAAAAATCTCCCAGCTAATTGAGAATGAATCAGGAGCAGTTAATTTAACACAGACCCAGGCGGGTATTGTGACCAAAGGTCAATTGAGCGGGCGGCTTTTGCTGACTTGTTCTAAACCACTGTAATTGCCGTCTGCGTTTAGGTGATAGCCGCTGATAGCGGGGCGCGTGACGGCGATTTGATCTTCATACCAGAGCGGCACATAGGGTAATTGCTCCAGCAAGCGGGCTTGCAACTGGCGATAATCCTGCGCCTGTTCATCTAGCGAATGGGCTTGTTCGGCGTGTTCAATCAAGGCATCTGTCGGCGCATCACGAAAACGCCCGCGATTGGCGCCTGCTGGTGGGACGGCTTGACTGTGAAACACATAGCGGAAAATATCTGGGGTTTTGATGCCCACCCAAGAGAGGCTAAAGAGCTGAAAACGCCCGTTTTTGATGTCGCTATAAAAAGTACCCCAGTCGTAACTGCGCAACTCAACGAGGATGCCGACTTGTTTGAGCTGGTGCTGAATCACAGTGGCGTGGCGGATGCTGAGGGGATTATTTGAGGTTTTGAACACCAAATGCAGCGGATGCTCCAGACTAATGCCCAACTCCGCCAGCAGAGCACGGGCTTTTTCTGGCGCATACTCGTACCCAACAAGCGCCGGATTACCCGCCCAATGCGTCGGCGGCAGCAGGGCGCTGGCGGGCGTCGCCGCATCGCCCAGCAAGTAGCGGATAATGGCTTGCCGATCCAGCGCATAAGCCACCGCCTGGCGCAATTTGAGTTGTCCGGTTTGGGGGTCTGCCAGATTGAAGCCGAGATAGGTGAAATTGCTGCCAACTGTTTGGCTAATGTGCAATTCATGGCGTTGTTTAAGCCAGTCAATGAGTTCGGCGGACAGATTGCTTTGCACTATATCCAGTTCGCCGCGCAGCAGTTTTAATACCCGCACCACTGGGTCTTTTACCGTAACAAACTCAAATACTTGCCTGTCACGCTGGCGTTGCAGGCGCAAGGGTTTGGCTTCTTCCCAACGCAGGAAACGAAAAGTGCCGCAGCCGATGGGCTGGCGGTTAAAGGGGTGTTGAGCGGCGATGTAGGCGTGCGGCAGAATGCCGATATTGAGTAGTGCTGGAAACAGCAAATTGGCTTTTTCAATTTCCATATCTAAGGTATTTTTATCAACAATTTCAATACTTTGAATTTGCTTGAGCGAGCCTCGGTGGGGCGAGGCTGTGGCGGGATCGAGAATGGAATCAAAGGTGCTTTTGACATCCTGGCTACTGAGTTGCGTGCCGTCGTGAAATTGGCATTGACTCGGATCGAGGGTAAAGCGGTAATGGGTTTGGCTCAGAGTGACCCAGTGTGCCAGCGCCGGAATGGGGCGCAGTTGCGCATCAAAGGCAACCAGCGGACGATACAGCAAGTGGTTAATGCGTTCGGATTCGGCATCGGTAGCGTAGCGCGGGTCGAGGCTAACCGGATCGGCGGACAGCCCAAAGCGAATCACGCTGGCATCGTCGTGCTGACAACCGCCGAGCAACAACAGACAGGCGCTTAGAAAAATGCTGAGAGTACCGGTTGTGTGCGTCATCTGTGGTGGAGTGCGCCAGTTACACAATCAGCACACAAAACAGTGCCAGAAAAAAACCAGCAAATGGAAAGTAAGCCGCTGGGCGTAGCGCCCTATGCCAATATAAACGTGCCTGTATCCAGTAACCGAGCCATAGGCATAGCAGCAACCAGAGCGCGGCAAGCCAGAACATCAGAGGGCGCGGCTGCTGAAAAGCGGCGAAAAAATCCCCCTCGTAGTGCAGCAGCAAGTAGGGCAGTAGCTCGTTACCGATTTCAGCCCCTGGCGCACAAAATAACCAGACGAAAATACTGGACGCCAACCAGAACGGCGGCGCTTGCACAAAGGCGGCGCTCAGCGCCGCTGTTAGCATCAAAAACGACATGAGCACATAGGGCGCCAGCGCAATCAGCGCCTCGGAATACTTGTGATGTTTGAAGCTGTAGCTGACGTGTCCCCACGCCCATTCAGTGTAGCGCCCATAATGTGGGTGATGCACTATCTCTTGGCTCGGCAATACCGAAAACTCGGTAATACTTCCCCCTTGCCACAGCACCATACCAGCGTGGGCGCTTTCGTGTAGCAAGGTAAACAGCCACATGCCCGGTATCAGCAAGAGCCAATGCCAGAAGTGCCGTTGCATAAACAGCCCACAGTGCACAAGCGCACTGCGAACGGTGGGGCAAACGGGAGAAAACCACAAAGAAGAAGGAGTGAACATGGACGTTGGGCAGATAAATAATTGCCGTTAGGCTTTGGGCTTAACCAGTGCGGCTAAAATATCTAGGAGAAGTTCAGGATTATCCGTTAAATAGTCGTTTAAGTCTTGGCGCACCGAGGACGTTGCAGAACGGGCGACTGCCGCAACTTCTACACCTTGTACGCCGTAGTCAGACAAATAAAATGCCAGCAGTTCTGCTGCACCCTCTTCAAGTTCGCCAAGTAGCGGGCTAGGATAGGTCATACAGTGCATCCACTGCTTCTGGCGCTGGCTCTTCTAGCGACTTGACTTGCCCTCTTGCCAGCGCACGATAGCCGATGTCGGGGCGAAAATACATGCCTTCCCAGTGAATCTGTTGCACCAGATCATAAGCGCGCTGTTGCGCTTCTTGTACTGATTTGCCCAGCGCACAAGCACATAGCACGCGCCCGCCGTCACTGACAATCTGTTCGTCTTGCACAGCCGTGCCTGCGTGAAAAATCTTATATTTGTGGCTAAAGTTTTTCTTTGGAAAATCAATCACTTTACCTTTTTCATAAACGCCTGGATAGCCACCCGCCGCCAGCACTACGCCCAACGCCACTTGCTCGTCCCATTCGGCTTGCGCGCGGTGCAAACGTTTATCCAGCGCCGCTTCACACAATTCCAGCAAATCCGAACGCAAACGCAGCATGATGGGCTGCGTTTCTGGATCACCCAAACGGCAATTAAATTCCAAAACCTTAGGCGTACCATCGGCGGTAATCATCACGCCGGCATACAAAAAGCCTACATAAGGATGCCCTTCGATTTCCATACCGTAAACCGTCGGCTCAATCACTTCCCGCATAATGCGCTGGTGAATTTCTGCCGTAACCACTGGCGCTGGCGAATACGCGCCCATGCCGCCGGTGTTAGGTCCCGTATCGCCCGCATCACGCGCCTTGTGATCCTGCGAAGTCGCCATTGGCAAAATGTGCTTGCCATCCACCATACAAATAAAGCTGGCTTCCTCGCCCTGCAAAAATTCTTCAATCACCACCCGATGACCCGCCTCGCCAAACGCATTACCCGCCAGCATGTTGCTGACTGCCTGACAAGCTTCCGACTCGGTTTGCGCCAGTATGACGCCCTTACCCGCCGCCAAACCATCAGCTTTGATGACAATAGGCGCACCCTGTTCGCGGATATAGGTCTGAGCTGCAGCGACGTCGGTAAACACGCCATAAGCCGCCGTTGGAATCTGATGACGTTGCAGAAATTCCTTGCTAAACGCCTTTGACCCCTCCAACTGGGCGGCGCTACGAGTAGGACCAAAGCAGCGTAAACCCGCCGCTTGGAAGGTATCCACCACGCCCGCCACCAGCGGCACTTCAGGTCCTACCAGGGTAAAATCAATATTTTTTTCTTTGGCAAAGCTGACTAAACCGGGCAAATCGTTCGCCGCTATCGGCACATTGGTTACCTTAGCTTCCTGCGCCGTGCCTGCATTGCCTGGTGCAACAAAAACCTCTTTGACCTGGCTGGATTTGGCTAATTTCCATGCCAGCGCATGTTCGCGCCCACCGCTGCCAATCACTAGCACCCGCTTTTTCTTTGGGGTTTGCAACCGGTGTTTTTTGCCAATTTTAGTCTCTGCGGTTAATTCGCCATCTGGGGTGAATAAATAGCCTTGTTTGCGCACCGTGCGGATATAGCAAGGATGCTCAGGGTCTGGCTCAATGCGCTTGCGTAAGCGGCTAATGCGCACATCAATAGTGCGCCGATCTTCGGTATGGTGATGGCTAGCCAGTAAATCAGTTAATTGATCGCGGGTCAGGGTTTTATAAGTATTCCGCAAGAGCGCCTTCAGCAGATTAAACTCAGCATCCGTCAGTTTGATTTCTTGATGCCCGCGAGTCAGGCGACGCTGAGTTAAATTAAGTGCATAGGGACCAAAGTAGGTAATTTCTTGCCTTGCGTTGACAGGCGCAGGCGTTTCTGCGCTAGGAAATTCACTATAACGGCGGATGACTGCACGGATTTTGGCATAGAGTTCGCGCAGCAAAATCGGCTTCACCAGATAATCATCTGCTCCCAAATCCAACCCTACAATACGGTCTGCTTCATCCTTACGCTCAGCAGAAATCATAATGATAGGTAAACGACGGTTTTGCATACGCAGTTCTTTTACCAGCGCCAAACCGTTACCATCAGGTAACACCACATCCAGCACTATTAAATCCACCGAATGCAGCGTAAGGTACTGACGCACCCCAGCACAATCTGTCACCCAATCGGATTTAACCCCTTGAGCGCGTAGATAATCGCAAATATGTTGACCATCTTTTTTATCATCAACGACGAGAATTTTTTCTTGTTTCATAACGCGCCAGTGACAGAAAACAGAGACCCTCAAAGCATCCCAAAAAGGTCTGAAAAGTGGAGAAAACAAAGTAATTGTATTGTATAGTAGGATTACTCAATAATTATATTTTTATAATTATTAAGCATATGATTTTATATATCTTTTATTTTAAAGATTCAGTAATCCGACTATAACATTTTTTTGGATAGAGACACCGCAACGCAACCGCGTTACATGGGCAAACCATCAAAAAAATCAACCACCCCTGTTTCAAGCGCGTATTCCGCACCGACAATCAACAAATTATCGTTTTGAATCAGATTTTCCAACACCTCAGAACCGTGTCGTAAATGATCCGCAGACACACGCACATTCGCACGCCCCGCCAGGCGGCTCAGATTTTCCAAATCCCGCTTAAGTTCGGTTTCTAACAAGCCCGCTACCGACGGACGAATGCGATTGACAATAGACCTTAGATTACGCGACTGATTCTCGGTAGGACGTTGCAACTCCTCCAAAGTTGCCTGAATCGCGCCACAGCGCGTATGTCCCAACACCACCACCAAGCGCACCTGATAGCGTTCCGTCGCAAATTCCACACTACCGATTTGTGATGGCGCGACAATATTCCCCGCCACGCGAATCACAAACAGGCTACCCATACCCTCATCAAAAATAGTTTCCACCGGCACCCGCGAATCCGAGCACCCTAAAATCACCGCAAAAGGCTTTTGCCCCTCCACCAAATCAACCCGCTGCATTTGACTGATGAGCGAATCCAAACTGCGCACCCCCTCAACAAAACGACGATTCCCCGCCTGCAAACGTTGCAAAGCTTCTTGTGCTGACAGCATAAAAGCCTCTCGTTCTTACAACAAAGGTTCTTCAGAACGGGCAGGCGCGGGCGAAGGACTGGCTGGATGTTGCAAATCCACCTGCATATCACCACTGACAGACGCTAACGCATCCGCCTCAAATGCCAGAATAACGTGGCGCGTTTCCAGCTTACCGTAGCCCGGTTTCAAGCTGTAATAATAATCCCAACGTTGTTGACTAAAAACATCCTGCAACAAGGGCGTTCCCATAATCAAACGCACCTGCTGCTTAGTCATGCCTGGGCGCAACTGATTCAACATGTCTTGCGTAATGATATTGCCCTGCTGCACATCAATGCGATACGCACAAGCACCCAAATAAAGCACCATCCCAACAGCAGCGCCTAAGCGCCAAACAAAAGTTTTTTTCACGAGGGTATCCTTCAAAATTTACCGAGTTTAACTTTGCCATTATAAATATAAATTCAATAAAATGAGCGACTGGTTAAGGATAAAATGTTTTATCGAGTAGTTGTTCTATAGCATAAGGACAATTACCAGGAAAAACAGAAACAGCCAAACCAGTTTCATCCGCCGCCATTTCCACTGCATCGAGATAGGCTTCATCCATACCTTCAGCATATAAACAAGGTTTTAGACTGGGGCTGTCTTGCAACAGTTTAACAATTTGCCGACGTTGTTCACGGAGCGTACATTGCCAACTGGCAGAACGCCGCTGCGGTTGAAATTGCCATTTCAATAGATGTGCAAGCAAAACCGTTAAACGACTCATGAGTTCACGCCTATCTCGTTTTCCCATGCTTTCCAATTCTTCAGCAATATGTATACAATCAATTTCAGTAAGTTTACCTTCACGCAACAGTTGCGCATTATGCTGCGTCCACTGAAAAAAATCTTGTTCATAATCATGTGCTAATCTATTCATTTTTACCCAGACCAGATATGTTACAACCAATATTAGCCGCCATTTTTATTAAAGTGACTGCGAAGTACATTTTTGACATATTCAGGTAGTGTTTCTTTGATTTTATTTGCTGCTTTTAATAAGGTATCGTAATCGGCAACTTCTTCACTTGACCACAACAAATCCAGCCTACGAATATTATGCATGGCAACGTGATTGTAGGATTCTGGATACGCCCAATAACAGGTTTTACAAATAGCAACATCCTTGTTTTTCCAGTTTAAACAATTTTCGCAACTACAAGATTTAGCTCTATTAGCTGAAGCGCACAACAACATATACTCATTTACATCACTAGACAACTCACTATTATCACCCGAAATTTCAAATGGGACTCGATGATCTATTTGCAACTCACGAACTGGAAAGGATTCAAGATAGATATTGCAACGAATGCCATATTTTTCTATCAGCATAGCTTTGAGGTTTGCTGAATAAGCGGTTCGCCCAGATAGCTGAGTGGCTCTAATATCAGCAGGGTCGCCAAACCTATAGGCAGCTATTTTTCTACCGTCAGAACCCGTAACCCGAAACATTTTTATTGGAATTCCGTGCTCTTTAACATCCCTAATCGCTCGTGGTGGATGATTATAGCCATAGAGGTTTTTTAGTTCTTCTGTAGTAATTTGTCCATGCTGAAGAATATGGTCTATCACTGTTTTTGGGCGTTTTGCTGTTATGCTTTGCAGCAGTTCAACAAAGTTTGCTGGATAATCTTTCGCACTCATATAAGTGCCAATTCTTGTTGTTTTCTCGTTGCTGTATAAATTTCATTTGATTTTTCAGCAACCAAGCGTTCCACCAGTGCTGGTGAAAGATACAAAGATTCAATAGTTTCATCATTGCCACCTAATAATGTTGCCTGACTTGATCTCCCTGCGTGTATATATAAATGTTTCAAGCACAGAAACTCAGGTAGCAATTTGCCATGCGTTTTATTTCCAGTAATACCATCATAACTAATGAGATACGAAATACCCTTATCATTCATTACAGAGAGTGCTTCTACAAAGGCTTCATAAGTCAACCCATTCATGTAACGGTGATCTCTGGTAAATGATGTACCTTGGTAGGGAGGATCCATATAGACTAAATCACGCTTGCCGGCTTTGTTTATAATTTCTCTAAAATCAGCAGATTGGATAGAGGTTTTGTGTGCTAATAATCGAGAAACACTGATGATATTTTTTTTCATTGTAGCGGGCTGCATTCCTGAACGCCGATTATCTGCACTTTGATTAAATGTACCTTCTGCACTATATCTAACTGCGCCTTTTACAATGCGTGCCAATAGATACAATAAATGATGAGGTTGATGTGACTGATTAAATTCCTCTCTTATTTTGAAAAAATAGGCTTTTTTATCTAGCTGTTGTTCTAACCATAAAGCTTCATAGCGTTCAACTAATTGCTCTGGTTGCTTAAGTATCTCAAACCATAAATCCATCAGTGGTTTATTGAGATCATTGAGTAGCACGCTCTGGCTTAATTCATAAGTACAAGCGGCTATAGAGATTGCCGCAGCGCCGCAAAATGGCTCAATGAGGCAGTCCACATCAGAAGGGAAATGTGGGAGTATGTATTTTGCAATATTCCTTTTACTCCCCTGATAGGGAAATGGGTGAGGAATTGATAGCGTCATGCACTGATTCATAGTGGGCTTAGTAAAGGTGGTAATGCATCATAGCATTAATCAGATGTGGCAAAAAAGCGATAATGTCCGGTGATTTCACGGGCAAATAGGGCGTCTTCTAGCACCGTACCCTCGCCGACATTGTGTATGACCAGCAGGCGTCCGTCGCTTTGATGGTTGGAAAGGATGCCGATGTGTCCCAGGTTTTCGAGGCGCCAGGTGACTATGTCGCCGGGTTGGTAGTCTTGGGCATTGTAGGTGACCGGCAGGCTTTTGCCTTGGCGCTCAAAATACAGGCGCAAATTTGGCACACGACGGTGGTCTATGTTGGGGTCGGGGCGGCGTGAACCCCAGTTGCGCGGATATTGGGAAAAAGCGCGGCGCATGTCTTCATGCACTTTGACTTGCAAATCTACGCCGGCATAGCGCATTGCTCGTATTATCACGTCAGTGCAGACGCCGCGCTCTAGGGGGACGTCGCCGCCAGGATAGTGAAGTTTGGCGTAGCTGGGATCGTATACCAGGGTTTTGCCAATTTGGGCAAACGCGCCTTTTACCAAGGCGGAGGTGCGAGAATTAGGGATATCAACGACTTGAATGCCGTTGTTGTGGCAGGCGCTTAGCAGTAGGCTGCTGAGAAGCAGCCACTGCCTGTACCGCTTAGGCATAGAGGAGTTCTGGATCGATCAGGGGATCGCTGATGACTTCCAACTTGTCGCCGCGCACTGCGTTATAAAAACAGGTGCGTCGTCCGGTATGACAGGCGGGTCCTTGTTGGTTGACTTGCAGCAAAATGCTGTCGCCGTCGCAATCAAAACGCATTTCTACCAGCAGTTGTATCTGTCCTGACGATTCGCCTTTGCGCCACAGCTTGCCCCGCGAACGTGACCAGTAACAGACGCGCTTGGTGCGTAGGGTTTCTTCTAGCGCCTCGCGGTTCATCCATGCCATCATCAGCACTTCGCCGGTATCTTTTTGTTGGGCGATGGCGGGCAATAAGCCGTCTGCATTGAAGGGTAAAGTTTCCAATACGTCCGCCCAAGACAGGCTGCTGCCAACTGGCATTTTTTCGGTTTGTTTAAGCATAATCAATCTCTTAATCTTGAATAAGTAAAAGGCTTAGCGGTGCTGCTGCATACAGCATTTTTTGTATTTTTTGCCACTACCGCAGGGACAAGGGTCGTTACGCCCGATTTTTTCATTTTCCAGCGGTATGGCGTGCTTGCGAAATGGCGGTAAGTCTTTGTTTTGTGCGGCTTGTAGCGCCATTTGCCGCAGTTGCGTAATGCCTTGGGCAAATTCCCATTGCGCCGCTGCGTACTGCTGTTCTGTATCTGTGTCCAGACAGCGTTTCAGCAAATTGAGCGCACGCACCAAATCCACTTCAACACCAATGCCACGCTTGTACGCCAAGCCGAGATAATAGGCTGCGCCCGGATGTCCCTGGGCTTCTGCCAGGCGCAACCAATCCAAAGCTTGTGCCAGGTCTTTCGCTATCTCCAAGCCATTGGAATAATACTTAAACATCACGATTTGCGCATCGGCATAGCCGCCTTGCGCCGCTTCTCGATACCAGCGTAGTGCCTCTGCCGGGTTTTTTTCTACGCCTAAGCCGGTTTGATACAGGTGCGCGAGTTTGAATTGCGCCGAAGGATAGCCCGCCAGCGCCGCTTTTTGCGCGTAGTAAAAAGCCTCATCCACATCAGGCGCAACGCCTAAACCTTCGTAATACATTTGCACCAAGCGATTTAACGCGCCTAGATGCTCTTGCTGTGCCGCTTTCATAAAATATTCAAAGGCTTGTGCATGGTCTTGCGGATGTGGATGCAAGCCGTGCAAACTGCCTTGAAACAAAAAATGCCCTAATTCAAATTGCGCGTCTGCTTGTTGTAGCTGCGCTGCCGCCGTGATTTTTTCTACGGCTTGAGCAAAATCTTGTGCCACCCCTTGTCCATGCAAATAGCGCATTCCCAGTTGATAAAGCGCCGCCGGGTGGCGTTGCTGCGCGGCTTTAGCCAACCAATACACGGCATCTTGCCAAGCTTCCTGTTGCAATTCAGCCTCTTGCGCAAGCTCGGCGCGTTGCAAAAAAATCATCCCCACCGCATAACGCGCCTCGGCATCGCCACGCAAAATGGCGTCGCCATACAGCCTATCGCTTTCGGTGGACAGCGGCGGCACATAATCGGGCACAGGCGCCGCTGCTGCTGGATAGAGGATTTCGTATAACCACTGGGCGATTTTATGCGTGGTTTGCAGCGCCGCCAGCGCCGCTTCCAATGCCGCTTTGTGCGAACGAAAGCTGCTGCCCGGATGAGCACCCTTGTTGCCCATAATGCGTAAATAGTTCAGTTTTTCACGGACGTGAAAAGGCAGCAAATGGCGAATCTGCGGGTTGTTGATCTTATCGTACAACGTCAAACTTTCGCGTTCGCGCTCGTTTTCGTACAACTCGTAATGTGCGTAAAACAACTCAACAAATATCATCGCACAAGCACGCAACTTCACCAGGCTATTTTCCGGGTCTTCATGGCAGTAGCGATACGCCAAATCATAATGGCGCAGCAAGCCGGGGGCGAGGGTGTGCAAGAATTCAAACACGCTAAATTATGCGCTCTTCAATTTATTTTTTGTAAGACATTGATTTATAAAAGATAAACTTACAATTTTAACAGGATTTAGTGCGCTTGGATTAACGCCGCTCGCCAGAATTAGGCTGCACAACGCGGTTTTGGAGAAAAAACTGATTAAAAGGCGGCAAGGCGGCATCGTATCGAGATAAACACATGATACTGCTAACCAGGCAACCGTCAATGACAGTATGTTATGGAACAAACAGGAAGGGAAGCACCAAGTAAACAGCGATAAGCAATTGTATTTAGATGGTTTTTGCTGCGATTTTGAACAACATGAAAGGTAATTTTGGTCGGGGCGAGAGGATTTGAACCTCCGACCACTTGAACCCCATTCAAGTGCGCTACCAGGCTGCGCTACGCCCCGTGTTAAAGCAAGGCGCGAATTATAGGCAGTCACGCCGCAAAAGTCGAATTTTTCTTCTTTAGGCAATTGCCCCGTTTATTGCGCACGGTTGTGCGCACTTTAGCCTTTATTCTTCGCTAACGAGGCGGGGCCAGCGAGGACTGATGTGGCGATAAGCTTTGGGCGATTGGATGGTGACCAGGTAAATGACTTGCTGTTCTCGGTCTTCTGCCATCAGTCCTTGCAGATTGGCGCCGGTTTCGAGTTCAAAATAATGGCTTTCGCCTTCGGCGTCTTTTTGTACATAGCCGCTGGCGGCGATTTTTACCGGACGCGGACGCCAGGCTTCCCAGCGTCCGGCGTGGATGGATTCTAGGCTTGCCCAGCCGCCGAAGGGTAGGCTGCCGGGGTCTTCCGCTTTGCCTCCCCAGGGTAATTGGCTATGACGCCCAGAGCGCATTTTCACTGGTAATGCGGCTTGATCTGCGTTGAAGTAGACGCGCACTGTGTCGTCTGCTTCTCGGTAGGAGACGCCGTGACACAGGCTGTCGCCGGGGCGAATGCTGTGGCAAAGCATGTATTTACCTGCTTTGTGTTCTAAATAGCCTTCGGTGCACAAAACTTCCAGACAGGCTTCGGCGGCTCGCGGGTCTAGGCTGAAGTGCCGCTGTAGGGCTTTGACTTGGGGAGCGCAGCGATTTTGTAGTATGGCTTCTAAAATGTTGCGGTATTCGGTGTGCAGATCGTCACTGTGCTCGCCACGCGGTGCGGGTTTACCAAAATCTTCGTGGCGCTGGTTAAGTGACTGTTTTTCTTGTAAATGCTGCAAGCCTGTAGCAGTTTGTTGCAACCTCGCTTGCGGCATGGCGTGGCGTTGCAAGGGGGCGCTGTGCGCTTGTATCAGCGGTTGAGCCGCCGCTTGGTAAGGGGTGTCCGGCGGCGCAGCCTGGGGCTGCATAGCAAACGCCGGCGCATTCGGAGCAGATAAAAGATCAAAGCCTAAGACGTGCTGCAAGCGTGCGCGTTGTTCTGCCAATTGTCCTGACATTTGTTCTATTTCATCTAAGGTAAAACTGCGTTTTTTGCCTAACATGCTAGAAATAAGAATAGATAAAGTGCCTAAGATTTCTGCTGCCGCGCTAGAAACAAACATGAAAACCACTTTCATCTCGTCAGGTGCGGCGCGCAATAATCTACCTAAATCTACAAACATGGGGTGTATTGGAGAGCCTCCTATTGCAACTTGTCTAGCATCTAAAGCCGCTAAGTTGGCTAATACGGATTCATGGTAAGCAACAGCGGAAACATAGCTTTGATATTTATCTAGGGTTTCTTGCCAAGGCGCTGCTTGGATTTGAATGGCTCTTAAACGATCACACCATTGTGCGGCAAGGGTTTTGTAAGGTTGTCCTTTAGCGTTGGTTTTCGGGCTGCGATCTGGATTGGCATAAGCTGACATGCCAATCAGCACTGAGTCTTTTTCGGCTTCAATCGCCTGTAGTTTTTCTTTTGCAGTATCGGCGATGCCAGCATCAGCATAACGACTCAGTTCTTCTACTTTTCTTGCGGCATTTTTTACTGCTGTACTGGCGCTTTTGTATTGTGTGCTCTGCGCTATAGCAACGGATTCTAGCTTATGTTGAACACTGGACATAAAACCAAAAAAAGCGGTGAAACTTAACAGGGTTAATATAGTAAGATTCCCAAAAAAATGTTTATAATTATCATATATTTTTTCATTT
>DYPD01000148.1:0-3107 GCA_020720115.1 Thiomargarita sp.
TATGGTAAAACCGACACTTTTTTAGTATTTTTGTCCAAAGTCAAAATTTAAAAAATATAAAAAATGAGCACAATTAAAAAAGTAGCCGTTATCGGCGCGGGAACCATGGGAAACGGCATTGCGCATGTGTTTGCGCAAAACGGATATGATGTAACACTTATCGACATCAGCGATTCCGCACTCGAACGTGCGCTCGCAACCGTGAAGAAAAACCTCGACCGCATGATTGGGAAAGGAACTATTACAGAGGACGTTAAGTCGGAAACTATCGGGAGGCTTCGTACGCACACAAGTTTAAAAGCCGGTGTAGAGGATGCGGATTTGGTTGTGGAAGCTGCCACCGAAAATGAAAAAATCAAACTTGATATTTTCAGGCAATTGGATGAACTTACAAAACCGGAAGCAATTTTAGCTACAAATACGTCGTCCATTTCCATTACAAAAATCGCGGCAGTAACCAAACGTGCAGATAAAGTCGTCGGAATGCACTTTATGAATCCTGTGCCTGTCATGCAACTTGTTGAAATCATTCGCGGCTACAATACATCGGATGAGGTTACCAAATTAATTATGGAAACTTCAAAATCGTTAGGCAAAGTACCCGTTGAAGTAAACGACGTTCCGGGTTTTGTGGCAAACAGAATTTTGATGCCGATGATAAACGAGGCTATCATTACGCTAAACACAGGCGTTGCCGGTGTGGAAGAAATTGATACCGTAATGAAACTCGGCATGGCGCATCCGATGGGACCGTTGCAATTGGCTGATTTTATCGGACTTGATGTTTGCCTTTCCATCATGCGCGTGTTGTTTGACGGTTTGGGTGAAACGAAGTACGCGCCGTCGCCTTTGCTGGTAAATATGGTAACGGCGGGCGATTGGGGCGTAAAATCCGGTCGCGGATTCTATTCTTGGGGACACGGCACCAAAGATTTGATTGTTGCACCGCGATTTAAAAAATAGTTTTTTTTGATTTCAGATTAAACCTTTTTGATTTTGACCGGTCAAAACATCAAATTCAAACACAAAGGAAATTTAATCATTCAAAATCAAAAAATCATGAAAAAAGTAAGTTTAAAATTGGCGACAGTATTGATGTTTGTCGTTTTAATGAGTTCGGCAGCTTTTGCGCAACCCGGCAGCGGTAACGGAAAAGGTATGGCTGACGGAACATACCCCGGAATTTCAAATTTATCTGCCGAACAAGAACAACAAATTGAAAAACTTCGTACGGCACATCAAAAAGAAATGTTGCCGCTCCGAAATCAGCTTGGCGAAATGGAAGCTAAGCTTCGCACGCTAACAACCGGCGATAAAGTTGATATGGCTTTGGTAAACAAACAATTGGAAGACATTTCCGGCGTAAAACTCTCCATGGCAAAAAAACGTGAGGCGCACAAACAAGATGTTCGTAAATTGCTGACCGAAGACCAACGCGTTCAATTCGATATGCACGCCGGTAAAGGCAAAGGCGGCGATTGCGGAAAACACGGAAAAGGTCAGAGAGGCGGAGGTCAGGGCAACGGAAATGGTAACGGATACGGTAACGGAAACGGACCACGCTGCAACAGATAATTTTTTCGACAAACATTACTCAAAAATCAAAAGTCCCCGAATGTTTACAACGTTCGGGGATTTGTTTTTGTTTAAAATCTAAAGTCTGTCGTCTAATTTCTAACGTCTTCTATGAGTGTCCTTTGATAACGATTTTCATCACTTTCAAATTCAACACAAAAAAACGCACAAATTGACGTAACATACACGTACGCAAAAATCGAACTGCTTTTGTGGACTCGGTGCCATACGAAATTTCGCTGTAAGGCTCATTTTTATCTAAACTTTTTGGCATGATATTTTATTTTTTTTGATATTAATACTTTGA
Source organism: Thiomargarita sp. (assembly GCA_020720115.1). Taxonomy (GTDB): domain Bacteria; phylum Pseudomonadota; class Gammaproteobacteria; order Beggiatoales; family Beggiatoaceae; genus BB31. The sequence continues at coordinate 1,883 of DYPD01000148.1, forward strand.
TTTACAGTTTTAAATAAAAAGATGTTTATTCCGGAATCAAATTCCAACCGAATTTTCCTTTTGCTTTGTAAATAAACATGTAGTGCATAAAAAGTTTCATCCAATGCCCGGCAAGACCAACTTCACCGACGGTATCGTTGATGTTGCGCCCCCATTTCGGATAAGTGTCCCAGTCGGGCACAATCGGCGACACGGTCATAACAGCGGCTTGTCCTTTGCGAATCCCATAACCTGCCGACACGATGCACGCGGCACCCATGCGCGCCATCGACGCGCGGTGCGGATGATCTTTGCTGCCGGTTTTGATGCGATGCGCTATATTTTCGGCAACAATTTTTCCGATAACGCCAGACGGCATTCCGGTGCGCGGCGGTGTGGGCACGATTGTCAAACCGTTGGGGTTTGTGTAAGGTTTGGAGATGCCGTGCGGCGGCGCGAATGCAATGCCGGCAGCATATACATTATCGTAAAGCGGACTTTGATAGATTGAGGGCCAATCAATTGCGCTCCATTGTTCGTAAGGTTTCGGCGTATAATCGGCATCTACTTTCATCATACCGTTGGGTGCAAACACTTTTGCGGTAATATCTTCGCCGGCTTTGTCATAAGCTTTCATGCCTGCGCCGGCAAAACCGGGAATAAGCATGGCAAAGTCGAAGGCTTTTGAGAGTTTGTTGCCGTCTAAATCTTCGTAATGTGCAACGCCTTGTTCAACTTTGGTAACTCCGGCGCGTTTTATCCAGCGAATGCCGTATTCTTTAAAAATAGATTCTGTAAATATTTTTGTGGGGGTAACATAGCCGTTTCGTTTCACATACGCGCCGCCCAAGCCAAAGTCTCCGAGTTCGTATTCGTTTGATATCCACCAAATTTCCGCAAAGTCGTGAAGTTTGCGTTTGTCTATTTCAAAAGCGATGTTCAAAGCATATTCAAATGCTGCGCCTTGGCAGGTTGCCATCGGGTGTCCGGTGCCGATGAGAAAGGTTTGTTTTTCGCCTTTTTCCATTTTTTTCAAACTTTTTTGCAAATTTTCCCATGCATGTGCGGCGTGGTCGTACGAGCATACGGAATTTGTAAATTTATCGGGACCGAGACCTTCAGTAGCGGCAAAATTCAGTTTCGGACCTGTGGCGTTTATCAGATAATCGTATTCCACATTTTCTTCTTGTCCGCTTTTTTCTTTATCAACATAACGAACTTTTACATAAGGTTTTGCCGATGTTGC
>DYPD01000148.1:3207-8198 GCA_020720115.1 Thiomargarita sp.
TATTGATTCGAAATAAAATACACTATGTTCTAAACTGATAATACAAAGTCATTTTTTAATTGTAAACATTGAATAACAGTGTATTAAGTCTGAAATTTGAAATCTCACGTCTGTTCTCTTATTTTATGTTACAAATCTATAAAAATAGATTAAAACATCCAAATATTAGAATAAAAAAATTAAAAAAAAATTCGGGCTAAAAAATCTACAAAACAGGCAACGTAAAAATAAACTTTGCGCCTTGCGTATATTCGGAATCTAAGACGATTGTGCCGTCCAAAAGTTCCGTTATTCCCCGACAGATTGAAAGACCTAAGCCTGCGCCGCCGAATTTTACGGCGTGTTCGTTATCCGAATTCTTAAATCTGTCAAAAATAAGTTCGCGTTTATCTTCCGGTACACCTATGCCTGTGTCAGCCACAAAACAATTCAGAACCGCGCCCGACAGCGATGCGCCGAATGTTATGTTTCCGTGTGTTGTAAATTTCAATGCGTTTTGTATCAAGTTCATGAAAATTTGTTTCAAACGGTGTTCGTCGGTAATAATAGTTTCCGTTTCTTCGCAATTGGTTTCCATGATTAAATTCAAACCTTTATCTTCTGCTATTCTACTAAATGTAACATAAATATCTGACAACATTTGCTTTACAGGAAATTCTTTTTTCTGAATTGTGAGTTCGCCCACTTCTATCTTCGACAAATCTAACACATCGCTTATGATGCGCAGAAGTTGGTCGCTGCTTTTATTAATAATTTTGATATATTGCTTGCGTTCGCCCGAACTTAAATCATCGTCGGACAACAATTGAGTGAATCCGAGTATTCCGTTGAGCGGCGTTCGGATTTCGTGAGACATGTTTGCAAGGAACGAACTTTTTAAATTGTCGGCTCGAACAGCTATTTCTTTTGCTTCGAGCAGTTCTTCTTCATATTTTTTTTGTAAACTGATATCTTCAACCGTGCCTTCGTAGAAAATCGTGTTTCCGTTTTCGTCTTTAACGACTGAAGCATATTCGCGCACGTAGATATGTTTGCCCGTGCGCGTGCGCCATACGGAATCGTATCCCGAAACCACGCCTTGCATTTCTATTGTTTCTCGAAATCGGCGACGGTCTGCCGGATTAGCGTAACCGATTGCAACATTCCAATTTATTAGGTCATACAAATTGTCGTATTCCAACATTTTGAGCAACGACGGATTTGCCATGTAAATTTGTCCTTTGGGGGCGGTGCGATAATAGCCGATTGTGGCATTCTCAAACACGGAACGAAAACGCAATTCGCTTTGTGCCAAGCGATGTTCGGCAGTTTTACGTCTGGAAATATCTAAAATATAGCCGTAAAAATGCGATGCCATTCCGTTTTCGTCGTAAATAACGGTTGTAAAATCATACACCCAATGTAAATTTCCGCTCGAATCGAAGATTCTGTAATCCTGATGTTCAAAATGTTGTATCTGTTCCTCAACCGCAGTGGCGACTTCGCCTGTTACGCGTGCTAAGTCTTCTTTGTAAATAATTTCGGCATATTTAACTTTGCCTGACATGAAATCGCTTACCGTATAACCCAAAATATGCTCCACATTCGGCGACACGTATTCAACTGTCCAGTCCGAGTTGTTGCGCCAACGAAAAATAACGGTATTTCCGTTTACAAATAGATTTGTTAGCTGAGAATTTCGTTTTTCGAGTTCCAAAATTCGGTCTTTTAAGAGCTGAATTTCAATATTGCATAACTGTTCGATAGATTTCATGGATGATACTGTTGTAGATAAAGGTCAAAAGTATATTTTTGCAGAATATAAACCAAACAGATGTCGCCCGAACTTTTTAGTTTTGTATTATTTGCCTATTTCGGCATGTTACTTTTTATCTCGTATCTCACGTCGCGTAAGCGTGATACGGCTACGTTTTTCACGGCAAACCGCAATTCGCCTTGGTATTTGGTTGCTGTGGGTATGATTGGTTCGTCCATTTCCGGCGTAACGTTTATTTCCATTCCGGGCGAAGTCGGGGTGTCGAATTTTTCGTATTTTCAAATTGTTATCGGATATTTGCTCGGCTATGCCGTTATTGCATTCGTGCTTATGCCCGTGTATTATCGCATGAACTTAGTTTCTATTTACCAATACCTCGAAGCGCGATTCGGAAATCATGCCTATCGTACGGGAACGTCGTTTTTCTTTCTGTCTCGCGTGATAGGCACATCGTTTCGCTTGTTTTTGGTAGCGGAAGTGTTGCAAATTGGGATTTTTGATTATCTCGGTGTGCCGTTTGTGATTACAGTAAGTGTAACATTGCTGCTTATTTGGCTTTACACACGCAAAGCCGGCGTTAAGACAATTATTTGGACAGATACCGTTCAAACGTTTTTTCTGATTTCGGCTGTGGTGGCAAGTATCGTTGTAATTTCGTCTAAACTCAATATTAGTTTCGATAATATTCTCACAACTATTTCCGATGACCCACATTCGCAAATTTTCGATTGGAATCCGAAGTCCGGAAGCTTTTTTGTAAAACATTTTTTTGCCGGTGCGTTCATTGCCATAGTCATGACGGGGCTTGACCAAGAAATGATGCAAAAAAATCTCACCTGCAAAACCCTTCGAGATGCTCAAAAGAATATGGTATCCATGAGCCTGTCGCTTATTCCGGTCAATTTGTTGTTTTTGTCCGTCGGTGTGTTGCTTTACCAATATACACAACCGCTTTTCGATGCGGTGAATCACATTCCGAACCTTGCGCCCGCCGAATACGCCGCGTATTTTACCGAACACAAAGATTTGTTTGAGCAATTCGCATCTCTACGCGGCAAAACTCGTACCGATGAACTGTTTCCAACCTTGGCACTCAACAATTTCGGAACATTTGCAGGCATTGCCTTTATTTTGGGCATCACCGCCGCCGCATTCGCAAGTGCCGACGCTGCACTCACGGGTTTAACCACCGCATTTGCCGTCGATTTCCTCCGGGTGGACATTCACGACAAATCCGGACGCACCGTTCGCATGAAAAACTATATCCACGTCGGGTTTTCAGTCGTTACAATATTGGTAATCTTAATGTTTCACTACCTGAACGACGACAGCGTGGTCAATGCCATCTTCAAAGCCGCCGGATACACCTACGGACCTTTGTTGGGTATGTATGCCTTCGGTTTGCTCACAAAATTAAACACCAACGACAAAGCCGTGCCATACATCGCCATAGCTTCGCCTGTAATTTGTTTTTTTGTAAATAAATTTTCCGCCGAACTCCTGTGGGGCTACAAATTCGGATTTGAAATACTCATTCTCAACGGCTTACTTACATTTCTCGGAATGTTATTTTTTGCAAAACGAAAAAAAAACGAGGCACTTTTGTAATAATTCTCGAAGAAATTGTCAAAATTTAAAAATCACCTTATAACACAAATTTCTGTTCTAAACTAAAAAGCACTATTTTTACCACGAAATCTCATTTAGCAAAATGGAAAAATTCGATTTATTGGTTATCGGCAGCGGCGCAGCAGGTTTTTCGGCGGCAATGCGCGCAATAGATTTTGGCAAAGCAGTTTGCATTGTAGAACATTCCGAAATCGGCGGTGCCGGCATTATGAAAGGTGCGCTGACATCCAAAACGCTCTGGGAACTTTCGGCAGATTATTCCGTCGCACAACGCACGGACAGAGGTTACAGAACATCGGGTTTAAGTGTTGATTATCAAAAAGTTAAAAACACTGTCATCCATGCGGCAAAAGAAAAACAATATCAAATTTTATCGCAAATTGAAACGTTTTCCAAAGCAAAAAACAGGCACGGCTCGCTGACTTTGAAACGCGGTCATGCGCGCTTTTTAGACAGAAACACGGTAGAATTGACGGACACAAGCGGACACACAGAACACATTGAGTCCGAATATTTTGTAATCGCAACAGGTTCGCGTCCGCGCCGACATCCTGATTTTGAAACGGACGGCATACGGATTTTCGATTCCGATTCGATTCTGAATTTGGAAAAATTTCCGAAAAGTATGGTCATTATCGGCTCCGGAATTATCGGCTGCGAATTTGCAACCATATTTTCCAATTTCGGACAAACAGAAGTCCACCTACTCGACCGCTCCAATAAAGTAATTCCGTATGAAGACGACGATTTGAGCAAATTTGTGTCCGACAATTTAGAACGCAACGGCGTTAAAATCCACCATGAAGCCACTTTGCGCGCCCTGCGTAAATTCGACGACCGCTTGGAAATTGTTTTGGATTACGACGGCGGACACAGCCGCGTGATTGAAGTAGAAACCGCACTTGTCGCTATCGGTCGCGTGCCGAACACCGACAATTTAGGATTGGAAAACATCGGATTTTCGCCCAACAAACACGGCGTACTCGGCATGAACGACTTTTGCGAACTTGACGGCATAGGCAAATGCAACATATACGCCGCCGGCGACATCACGGGGCACGGACAACTTTACAACATCGCCCAACTGCAAGGCAGATACATTGCCGAAACCATTTTTGGCGAAGTTAAAAATCCGATAAGTTACGAAAATATGTCCACGCTCATGTTTTTCAAACCGGAAGTTGCGGCTGTGGGTTTCAACGAAAAACAATTGCAACAACGCAGCATTCCGTATCGCGCGGCGTATTATTCCAATATTTTGGTAGCCAGAAATATAGCAATGCGTAACACGCGCGGATTTGTAAAAATTATGGTCAGTGCCGACGGCAAAAACCGCATTCTCGGAATGCGCGCCGCCGGACCGCAAGCCTCAGCGTTTATTGTTTCTGTGGCGCACTTAATTAACGAAGACGACGGTTTGAATCAAGTTTACAAAACCGTTCACCCCCACCCCGGCGTGTCCGAAGGTTTGGAAGAATGTTTGCGCCTGTTCGAGCACAGCTCCGTGTTCAAACCCGAAGCGTTCCCGGATTATATCAAGTTTTACGAATGGAAACCGAAATTAGACAACAGATAAGAGATTTCAGATAACAGATTTGAGGCATCA
>DYPD01000149.1 GCA_020720115.1 Thiomargarita sp.
AAAATAGTGCACAAAAAAAGAGGACACCCCTACAATGTCCTCTTCAAAGTTGCTGAATGAGCGAATCGTTTTACTTAAAACCAGAGTTCGGAAGCCGGAACCGTTACCGTTTTGTGGTTCGTAACCTGCTTTGTATCTGTTACATTGGTTGTGTTTGAACGATAAAGAACTTTTCCGTCGGCAGTATATCCGAGGATGTCTTGTTTATCGGTTTGAGTTTGGGTTGTAAATTGCAAGCTCGGTTCTGACTCTACATAGTTACCGTCTTGCTCTCTCTTGCTGTGGTGATGAAATTTGTCCATGATTACAAAATTTTGTCGGTTTATACAATGAGTGCAAACGTTTGTGTTGCTGATTACTCAAAGATACGACAATTATTGTATCAAAAGCAAATTTATTTTGAATAATTCTGAAAAACAGTTCTTTATGAGTAGTGCGAGTACTCCTTTATGAGGGGTGATGCTGACTATTTTTTTAGCTTTCCGCCCTCAACCATTTGTTTGAAAAACTCGGTTACGGTTTCGTTCATGGGGCGATACGTGATTTTGAGTTTTTCGATGCTTTTTCGGTTGTCTGCTTTCCACGGAAAACCAACGTTTCGAGCTATCATTTTACGCGAAAATCCTACTGTAGGAGCCATAAGCCAAACCATGAATTTCGGTAAAGCACGACTCGGAAACGGATACGTGTTGCCGTACGTTTTTCGCAAAATATCTGCAATTGAAAGAAAACTTACAGTTTCGGCGGAGACAATGTGTCGTCCGCTGGCTTGGGGCATGAATCCGGCGTTGAAGTGGGCAACTGCGAGGTCGCGCACGTCCACGGCGCCGAGGTTGAATGCAGGCGCGCCGAATTTTGTAGTGCCGTCTGCAAGTTGGCGAAAAATGTTGAAACTTTCCGATGTTCCGTCCGGATTTATGCCCGGACCGAGCACAAGAGACGGATTAATGACCACCAAATCCCAACGCGATTGTGCTTTTTGCATAAGCCAAGCCTCTTTTTCTGCAACGGTTTTGGAATAACTGTATGCCTGATGTTCAGGCGATGAGGTTGTGTTCCAATCGTTTTCCTACGATTCGTCCGGCAACGTAGCCCGTGGCACCGGTAACCAATACGGGTTTGGATTTATCTGTTTGCATTTTGTTCAATTTTGGAGCTAAATTAGAATAATTCCCGAAGATAATGCTGACTTTTAGCAGAATTAAGAGAGAATTAACCTAATGAAATATTCAGAAAAAAACGTGTTATTCAAAATCTTCGCGGCGGCGTTGTTTTTTTTCGGCTTGGGCGCGTTTGAATTTTAGGCGAATTTCGTGCCATTTTCCGGACGGGAACGAACTTTTGCGAATTTTTTCCGGAATCAAGGCTTTCTCTATCAACTTGTTAAACTTTTCGATGCAGTCCGCTTTGTTTTGAAATTGGCTTCGCGTGAGTTCCGAGCTGAGATAAATGGCATCATCCAAATTAATTTTATTTTGAAGTTTTTTCCGAATGGTTTGTTTCTGATTTTCAGTCAGAATATTCGATTTTTCGATATAAAAAAATAAACTGACTTTGCTTTCGGTTTTGTTCACGTGCTGTCCGCCGGCGCCGCTGCTGCGTGCGGTTACGAATTCGAGTTCGCTGGTTAAATCGGGGATGTTGTATGGAGTTGTCATTTTGGGTCTGATTTGATTTACAAAACTACAAAATTCTTTTCTGAATGTAAAAAAATAGTAACAAATTCAGACTTTCTTAAAAAAAACTCAGCCAAAGTATAAAAACTTTAGCTGAGTTCGTTGTAACGAATAGTTGTGAAGAAACTGTTAAGTGTTTGTAGGCAAATTCATATTACATTGAAATTCTATCGAAACTGTTAAAGACAATTGAATGACCACTTTATGACCACTGAATGACAAAACATTCGATTGAAAAAATGACTACAACCTACATAAATTCAAATATTTACACGTTTTTCTTACAAATATTGAGTTCAGTATAAAAAGTCATAAAGTTAAAAGTTTGTAAAGTTAAATTACTGATAATAAGCAATTTACTTAAATTGTAAAATATTTCCAAAAGCACTGATAATCAAGCATATAGATTGTTTAGCTAAAATCAAACAGGCTTTTTAGACCGGACTCAATATTATTTAATAAATCGAATTGTCGTAGCTTCGTTTATCCAGCAACCGACTGTAAATGAGCCGCCTTCATATTTTTCGCGCATGAAACCTTGCTCTTTCGTCGGATAACGCGAGGCGTATTGCGAAATAAGCGAGGATGCTTCTTTTTGAACGTCTTCGGAGCTGTCTATGTTCTTGGCATACTGTGCTTTATCTACGGCAGCCCAATAGGTTCCTTGTTGTTCAAACGCATCGCTTCCGCATGAGCCTGCGCTGGCGGCGTACATTTTTGCGATGAGCAAATACGGCTCGCCCCAGTTCGGGCGCAGTTCTGCTGCTTTCAGGGCTGATGTTCGGGCTTTGGAATATTGGTCTTGCGCGCGCGCTACAATTGCGGATTCATACAAATATTTCGATTTGGTGAGCGGATCAACTTCCAAGTTTATAGCTTCTTCGTAATATTTTGCAGCTTCGGCGTATTGTTCTTTTTTGAGTTTGAGTTTTGCAATTTGATATGCTGCAAGTGCCGAAGGCTCAATGTTATACAAATCTATTGCGCCTTTTTCAAAGAATGATGATTCTTTGCAACCTTTTTTCTCTAGCAAGCCGGTTGCTTTTTTCAGCCATTCCACGTTTGCTTTATTTTCTTCGTATTTGGAGTTGAAAATAGAGTCTAACACTTCGCAGCTTGAGCACGGGCATTTGGTAAAAGTTTCGGTAATTTTGTCGGAAACTTCTTTGTATGAAGGGATTGCTTTGTCGCGCAGTTGTGGTGTATCTTTTTTGTCAGGATATTTAGCTACATACGCTTCGGCATCGGCAATTTTTTTCGAGATAGCTTTATCTGCCAACAAATAATCTTCAACAATGTCGTTGGGTGTGATTTTTTTTGCACGCAACATGTCAATTCCGGAAACGAAATAGTTGAGAATCACAACGTGACCGGCTTCTTCCATTTCAAGTTGCACGGATTCTTTCATGTACATGTATGCCGTGTCGAAGGCTTCTTTTTTGTAATTGCTGTAATACGCTTGTCCCATTTTGCCTTTGATGTAGCCTTTTCCGTATTTTTTGGCATCGCCGAAGTACACAATACGTTGGTCGTAAAGCATCATCAAGGTATCAAACCACATACGTTTGGTTTGCAAATGTGCTTTTATGATGTCGTTGTTCGCTTTGTCGCCTTTTTTGCTTTCTTCGGCGGCTTTGTTGTGCGCTTCTTTCATTTTAAATTCCAAAATATCTTCACCTTTTGAGTACACATTTGTTGAAGAAATGGGATAGTACACGAATAATGTTTTATACGGTTTGTAAGCTGCATTAAAATCTTTTTGGTCGGTCAAAGTTTTCAGAACTGACAGATTTTCAATACATTCAATACTGTCCACACCGTACATGGTTTTGTCTTTCATGTACACTTTCATGTCGTGATGTCTTGCCAGAATCAGTTTTTCCATTTCAGCTAATTGCCCGGCTTTTGCCATATCTTTCAGTTCTTTCAGGTTGAACACGGTAACATTTGTTTCCGTTGCGAGTTCAAGTTTTTGTTTTTCAATATCTTCGGTTGCCGTACGAAGTTTTGCGTAAAGGTCTCGATATTGCGCAATTTGTCCTTTGTCAAGCTTTGCATCGGCTTGCATGGTCAGTTGAGTTCCAAGTTGTGGGAACTTTTGTTTGAAGAGGTCTTGCACCATTTGCGCCTGCAATTGCACCGCAGCGATGATGACCAGAACGGCTATGCCAACGATTCGTTTCATAATTTCTGAAATTTTTGTTGATTATGAATTAAGGTATTTTGTATTAATTAAACTTACGTTTTTGAAACCAAATTGCTCCGGTATTGAAATAAAGATGCACTTTATAGTAGTTTTCATAAATCAAATTTGTTGCCGGATTTCCAAATTTGCCCACTTCAAATGCTAAATTTATAAATGTGAGCGATTTTGATACCGGAATTCCTAATCCGACACTCATGCCTTGTTCGGTAATTTCGTTTCCGCCAAAACTGAAATTCGATGTTCCTGTATGCGCTCCGACTCGATAATTCACAGTTTTGAAAAACGATTTCGATGCTGCGTTCGGCGTGTATTCAATGCCCGCAGATATGCGTTCGGATTTTGAAAACGTGCCCGTACCTACGCCTATCATACTAACGTCAGACCAGTCCGAAATGGTATAATCTGCCGTAACAATGAGCGATTTTGAGTGCAATGCCAAGCCTACGCCGTATTGCAGCGGTAATCCGACCGTGCCTTCGGCTATGGTGTCATTGACTAATGTGTCTGTTAAAGCTCTGCCGCTCTGGATAATGTCGCGTTGCACAAATCGGGTTTGAAGTGCGTTCAGTTGGGCTTTATTTTCGGCAAACGCTCCGATAGTGAATCCGAATTTTCCGAAAATAGTATCATTCGTATATTGAAATCCGCCTCGAAACGAGAAATCCGAAACATTAATTCGTCTCAAATCGGTGGTAACGACTGCATATTCCGTAGCAGTCATCACGGAAGTTGAGGTCTGTGAAAGCGGTCCGAAAATGTATGACGCATTTACGCCGATTGATAACCCTTTGAAATAGAATGAATTGCCCCAGTATAGCGAATTTAAACCGCCTGCTCCGGAATATTTATTGTTGAACACTGCCGAGTAATCGCCCGAAGTAACCGTATCTGTTTCGGAAACGCTGTAGCCCACGCTGCTCACGGGTTGTAAGCCGAAACTCATTGCCCAATAGTTTTGAAGCTGAAATTTACCGGTAAACGAAACCAAATTTGTGTTGTATTTGGAAACGGCAAGGTCGCCGTCAAAAATATCGGTGCGCAAACCGCGTGCGCCCACTTGAAACACAAACGGACGACCGTTCGGTTTTTTCACGTCTTTGTATAGCAACTCAAACGAGCTGTTTTCCGGATATTTGAACACTGCGTACGATGCCGGGTTTACCGTGTTGATGTCGAACGGAGTTGTGAGCGCAACGCCCGCGCCGCCCAAGGCAAAGTTGCGTCCGGAGCCTTGAAGTTCCGAAATACCGATGCCGAACCGTGAGTACGGCGAGTTGCTGTTACTTTGCGCCGAAACGCTTGCTGCCGAGAGCAAAAGAATGATGATAGTATTGAAGATTTTACGCATTGTATTCCAATATTCTGTTTAAACCGATGTGGATTAAATCGGGCGCCGCAAAGATGCTGTTTTTTATGTTTTTTTCAAAGAAAAATAAATCGCCGCCCGTAAAAATTACGTGCAAATCACTGTATTGTTCAGAAAACCGGCGGATGTAGCCTTCAGTTTCGTATAAAATTCCGTTTTTTACACCTGCCTCAATTGCAGAGATTGTATTTGTGCCAAATAGTTGCATGGTTTCAAATTGCGGTTTCACGAGCGGCAATTTTTGGGTAAACTCGTGCAACGCTCTGATTCTCATTTGAATTCCCGGCGAAATAGTGCCGCCTAAATATTCGCCGCGAAAATTCACAAAATCAACGGTCAGCGCCGTTCCTACATCAAAAATCAGAACATTTTGGTTCGGAAACAAAACCGTTGCGCCGACGGCAGCGGCAAGTCGGTCTTTGCCCAAAGTTTCGGGCGTTTCATACAAATTTTTTATCGGAACAGGTGTTTGGTGTGTCAGATATTCAAATTGTTTGAAATTGGAAAAAATATCTGCAACAATCTCATAATCATTGCGTACCGATGACACAATTGCGCCGGCGAAGTTGAAAATATCAAATAATTGCGAAATCTGAACCTTTAAATTTTCAATAGTTATCGGCTCAAAATGCGTATCTTTAAAAATAATACGAGTTTTGTTAATTACTGCAAGTTTTATTGCGGTATTTCCAATATCTATGCTTAAATTTGTCGGCATTAATTTTTTTAATGTTATCCTTAAAAACTATCTGTTCGTAAAAAATTTATCAAAAATAGATATTTTGGGGCAATATTTGAAGGTTTTAATAGACTTTAACACAATTAAAAAAAACTTGCCAATATTCAATAAATTAAAGCGAAAGATGAGCTAAAAAAAACAGATGAATTGAGAAGGTTAGTTCCTTTTTTTGTAATTTTTTATTATACCAACCGCAGACGGTATATTTGCGAAAAATTGAAATCACCAACCGCAGTTGGTATAATTGAGATAGGAATGAAAGAACTTGTAAATCAAGAATATAAAGACTTTTTAAAGGAGATAGTCAGCAATATTGAAGGAATACGATGCACCAACAACATAAATTTAGGATTCAATAATCCAATCATAGAAATTAGAAGTCAAAAAATATTTTAAAAAATGGAAACTCTGATTTATAAACTGAAAATTATGTTAATTTTATGTATTTTTCCGGTTTAATATAAGTCTGTCGGGTTAACAAAAAAATAAACAAACATGGATAATTCAGAAAAACGAATATTAATTGTAGAGGACGATAATTTACTCGCCGCAACCTTCGAAATGTTTATCAAACAGTTGGGATACAGCCATTACGGCACAGCAAAAAGTAGTATTCAGGCAAAAGAACTGTGTCATTTCGACAAACCGGATATTGTATTGATGGACATACATTTAGACGGAAATTCAAACGGAATTGAAGCTGCTCGCACGTTAGGCGAAAACTACAATTTGCCCGTGGTTTACATCACCGGCGACGACTCAATTGACATGGTGCGAACGGCTGTTCTCTCAAACACTTACGGATTTTTGGCGAAACCGTTGCACAAAAGCGTTTTAGAAAGTACCATCGAATTTGCACTAAAAAAACACGCAATAGACACTGCGTTGCGTTCGTAACAAGCTCAAAATATGACTATTACAGTTTGCCCGCAAACCATCACCCGCACGATAGACGCGCCGGCGTCAAAAAGTGCTGTCCAACGCGCCATCGCACTTGCGCTGTTAGCCGACGGCGAAACCCGAATTCTGAAACCTACGTACAGCAACGATGTGCGCGCCGCCGCATCCGTAGCCAAAAGTTTGGGTGCGGAAGTTGAAATGTTGCATAACGAAATCATAATCAGAGGAAAGCAACGCGAAATTTCCGAAAATTTATCGTGTGGCGAAGCCGGTTTGTGCATACGCATGTTTGCACCGGTGGCTGCCTTGTTTGGAAAGTCGTTCGAACTTTCGGGCGAAGGCTCGCTGCTTGTGCGTCCGGTGGGCGGAATTCAAGATGCGCTTGAAAAATTCGGTGCTGTTTGCGAAACTTCTAATGGATTTCCGCCCTTGAAAATTTCCGGAAAATTGCTGGGCGGAAACGCTGAAATTGACGGTTCGCTTAGTTCGCAAGTGCTTACAGGACTGCTTATTGCGCTGCCGACTGCGGAACAGGACTCGGAAATTTTTGTGCCGAATTTGAAAAGCAAACCATACATTGCGCTCACTTTAGATATGATTCGCGCATTCGGCGGCGAAATTGAAAATACGAACTTTGAACATTTCAAAATTAAAGGAAATCAAACCTATAAAGCTCTTGAATATCAGGCGGAAGGAGATTGGAGCGGCGCAGCATTTTTGCTTGTTGCCGGACTAATTTCGGGCGAAATTACGGTTACGAATTTAGATTTAAAATCGTCGCAGGCAGACCGTGCAATTCTCGAAGCTATCGGTTATGCGCGCGGCAACATGAGCATCACGTTCGACGGAATTATCACACGAAAAACCCAAAATTTGGAGGCGTTCGACTTCGATGCCACCGATTGCCCCGATTTATTTCCGCCCTTGGTTGCGCTTGCCGCCTTTTGCAAGGGCACATCGCGCATTAAGGGCGTGAGCCGACTTGCGCACAAAGAAAGCAACCGCGGCGAGGTGTTGCGCGACGAATTTGCAAAAATCGGCATAAAAATCACGCTCGACGGCGACCTCATGCACATAACCGGCGGCACCGTGTGGGGCGGACACGTGCGCGCGCACAACGACCACCGCATTGCCATGGCAACCGCCGTAGCCGCGCTGGGTGCAAAAGGCGAAATCGCTATCGACGAAGCCGAAAGCATCAACAAATCGTACCCGGATTTCTTTCGCGATTTGGGAATTTGA
>DYPD01000150.1:0-6734 GCA_020720115.1 Thiomargarita sp.
GGGGAAAATCTGACCGCGTATTTGTTGCGCGGGACTAAGGACGGGGTGAGGTTTGAGTAGGATGCGATGAGGTTAGGAATTGCCTCATTTGGGGTATGGTGATTGATGCGGTTCGTACCTCACCGCATCCTACTTAATCGCTACTTCAGTGTAACAATCCATCAAACCAGCTTTTCGCCATCAACATGATAGGTATTGCACAATTGCTATGTGCATTGCTTTGGTCAAAACGGCTGTCTTCTACCGGAATGAGTTCGACTTGTTGTGCGCCCAAGGCTTGGAAACTGTCGTAAGCCACTTGTGAATTGGCGAAGGGCACTTGATCGTCTTTTACGCAATGGTACAGGTGGGTGGGTGAGAGTGGTTGCCAGCGCAATAAATCGTTGCTACGCAATGCGGCGAATAACCAGGAATCGGGATTGGTTAAATCTGCTAAGACTTGTGCGCTAAACAGGGCTTGGTGTGAACGCGGCAGGAAGGCGTTAATGGCGTCGCTGTTGTGTTTGCCATCGAAATAGCTGAGGATTTGTGCGGCGTAAGGGGCGGCAAATAGCTCAGTTAAATCATTAAATGCGCCGTATAGCTGTTGTAGCGTGAGTGCGATATAGGCGAAATAATAGGGATTGTCATAGGCTGACGCATCTAGCATTCGCTGCACCATAGTGCCCGATAAGTCGTAAGCCCCTGCCAAGGGTGCTGATGCGGTGACGGGAAATTCTTGCTGGTGATGGCGTTCTAACGTGCGCTGTAAAGCTAAGGTGGCGTAGCCGCCTTCGGAATAACCGAGCAGAAACAATTGCCCGTTGAGCGCGACTTGCTGGTCTTGCACTGCCCGCTTTGCGGCACGCAAGCCGTCTACCAGGGTTTGCGCTAAAGACGAGGCATGATTGTAGGGATGCAACCCAGCCGAATCGCCAAAGCCGAGATAATCTGCGGCAACCACCACATAACCGGTCGCCGCCAGTCCAAAGCTGGGAATGTCATAGCCTTGCGTCGTCAATGCAGCGGAATCCAGCACTTGCGTGCCATGCTGTACCGCCACCAGCGGGTGCGGCGACTCTGTGTTGTCTGGCAAAATCAAGAGTGCGGAGGCGAGGGTGACGCTGCCTGCCGGGTCTAGGGTTTGATAGCTGAGTGTGTAGACGCTAATGCCGTTTTGCACCGGCACATTGGCGCTGACGCCGGTTTGCAATAAGTAAAGATTGATAAGTTGCTTGAGTTGTGCCTGGCTATAGGTGGTTATTAGGGTCGCAGATAAGAGCGTGCCGCGTTCTGGCTGGGTATCAGTTACCGCTTGAAGTTGGCTAATAGCAAAGGCGTTGTCGCTTTCTTGATAGCTTAATTCAAGCTGAAAAAATTCCCCCTCCACTTCAATGCGTGGCAAAAACACCCGCCCGTCGGGTGTGAAGGCGAGGCTTTGCCCGTAAGCGGGTACTAAATCTTGCTGGCGCTGGCGCACCTTGCCGAGCGTAAACAGTCCGCGCTCGGGTGCGAACTGTAATTCAGCACTGAAGATTAGCCCGTTGGCATTGATGTAAGGGATGAATAATTTGTTATTGGCGATATTGAACAGGCTATTGGCAAATGCAGCCGGGCAGAGTGCTAAATACAGGCAGAGATAGATCAAGCGAATCATGGGTTTATCCTTTATAAACAATACAATCAAAGCGTCTCATGGGTTTATCCTTATTTAGATGCCACAGTAAAATGTCTGGCGAGAATGTGCAAGCCCATGCACCGACTGAAATCCCCCTTTCATCTGCTAAAGACAAAGGGTTTAATCCTATATACAGTGGCGTTCTACATAAAGCGCGTAACTATTTTCAATAGCTTAAAAAGTGAGAAACCTATGTCTCTGTCGGCTGTCCAGTGGTTGGAGCGTCTTCATGCGTTGCCTTTGCCGCATCGGGTGAAAATCATGAATGTCTGCGGTGGGCACGAGCGGGCGATCACTATGGCTGGGTTGCGCACGGCGTTGCCGAAAAATATTGAATTGATTCCGGGTCCTGGCTGTCCAGTGTGCATTTGCCCAGAAGAGGACATTTTTACCGCCATGCAATTGGCGTTGCGCGAAAAACTGGTGCTACTGGCGTTTGGTGACATGTTGCGCGTGCCGGTGAATGTGCCGAAAAATCAGCCGCGTTCATTAGAACAAGCCAAAGCCGCAGGCGCGGATATTCGTCCAGTGGCGTCACCGCAGGAGGCAGTGCGCTTTGCGCAGGCGCATCCGCAACAAACCATTGTGTTTTTTGTTGCGGGCTTTGAAACCACAGTGGCGCCAGTGGCGGCGATGTTGGCAGAAGGCGCACCGAAAAATTTGCTGATTTTACTGTCTGGGCGCCTGACTTATCCGGCAGTGGCGTTGTTACTAGAAACCGGTCAAGCGGCGTTTCAGGCGTTGATCGCACCTGGACATGTGGCGACTGTGATGGGTGCGCAAGAATGGAATTTTGTTATCGAACAGCATCAAATGCCGACGGCTGTGGCGGGTTTTACCGCTGAAAGCTTGCTGGCGGCGATCTACTCGGTGCTGCGCCAATTCGCCAGCGGGCAACTGGCATTGGACAACTGCTATCCGCAAGTGGTGCGGGCAGAGGGCAATCGCACCGCACAGGCGCAGTTGCAACAAGTACTACAAATCGAAGATGCCAACTGGCGTGGTATCGGCGTGATTCCGCGCTCCGGTTGGGCGTTGCGGGACGCTTTCGCAGCCCAGGATGCGCGGCGGCAACTGCCTGATTATACTGAAGAAGCCCGACGTCACGCGGGCGCCATGCCGCCTGGCTGTGAGTGCGCGCAAGTAGTGCTGGGTAAAATTTATCCACACCAGTGCCCCTTGTACGGACGCGCCTGCACACCGCGCACACCCGTTGGTCCCTGCATGGTGTCTGACGAAGGCGCTTGCCGTATTTGGTGGGCAGGCGGTGTGCGCCCTTAAACGGCTGTGAGGGGCGATGGGTGGTTAATCTTGTTTTAGTTGGGTGTGTGCGGCAGCGAGTTGTTCTTTCTCGTCCGCGCTGATTTGGCGCAGGGGCAGCATGGCGTTGAGGATGCCTAAGCCTAAGCCGCCTTGACTGAGTAACAGGGCGACGATGATGTCTATGCGGAAAGCGAAGGCGCTGACGATGGTGAGGGTGCCAGGCACTATGTTGAACAGCCAGCCGTTGTTGAGGTTGTGGTTGAGTTCTTGAGCAATTTTCATGAGTTCGGGTAGGCGTGCCAGTGAACCGTCCATGAGTACGATTTGCGCGGTATCGGTGGCAACTGAGGTGGCGCCACTGAGTGAGATGGAGATGTTGGCTTTTTTCATGGCGATGGTGTCATTGACGCCGTCACCGATAAAACAGACTTTGCGCCCTTGAGCTTGCAGCTGTTCGACGATAGCGGCTTTGTTTTGCGGCAGTACGTCGTAAAAGCATTCGTCCATGCCGAGCACTTCGGCGAGTTTTTGCGTGGGGCGCTGGTGGTCGCCGGAGACGATGGCGAGGTGTTGGGCGCCGTTTTTCCGTAGATTTGCTAATAGGTTGCGAACTTCTGGGCGCACGGCGGCGTGCATTTCTAGTACACCGGCAAAGTGCCCGTCAATTGCCAGCATAATCAGTGAGTGTCCGACGCTGTGGGCGTATTCCATTTCGCGGTGAAAATTCTCAGGTAATTCAATCTGTTCTTTTTCCATGAAACGCTGGCTGCCGACTTGGATAAGCTTGCCTTGAATCTGTACGGCGATGCCGTAGCCGATTTGGTAATCAGCGTCGTCAATGTCGGGCAGGGTGAGATTGGCGGCGGCGGCGCGGTTGAGAATCGCCCGCGCTATGGGGTGTTTGAGTTTTTGTTCAGCGGCAGCGGCATAGGCTAGGAGGTCGTTTTCGCTGTATTCAGGTAAATAGACCAGGATGCGCCCGACTTCGGGTTCTTCGCTGGTGAGGGTGCCTGTTTTGTCAAATAGGAAGGTATCAATGGTAGGCAGGTCTTCTAGCACGCGCCCGTCTTTGACCAAAATGCCTTTGTGTGAGGCGATAGTGAGGTAGTTGAGTGTGCTCAGCGGCGCGACCACGCGGATGTTTTGCGCTATGTGTCCGTTAAGAATGACCACTGTGCCGACGGGTCCTAAAAACGGCATACTGGCAAATGCCAGCCCAAGCACGGGCAGATTCCAGCTATCTGACCATTGTTCGCCCTTGAGTTGTGAATGGGTTTTGAAATCAATGGAATGGTTGAGTATTTCGGTGATTTTCGCCACTGCGGTGTCGTTGCCAGAAGTGGTGACGCGAATTTGCAGTCGCCCGCTCATGAGTTGTGTGGAGGCAAACACTGTGTCGCCGATGGTTTTTTCTGCGGGTTGGAATTCACCCGTGAGTAGGTGCTGATCAATGGCGGCAAAACCTTGCTCAATCACGCCATCTACTGGCACCAAATCGCCAGTGTTGACTATCACTAGGTCGCCAGGCTTGATTTGCTCTAACGGGGTTTCGATTTCCACGCCGTCTTGTAATAACCAAACGCGGCTGGGCTGTTTGGCAAAAATGTTAATCAGACTGTCTTTGGAGTTTTTCTCGGCGTTGCTAATGACAAAGTGCGCGGAATGCACCAACCCCACCGCAAACGCCGCCGTCATGGTGCGCCCTAGTCCAAAAGTCATTAAATCGGCGATGCCATACAGCACATAGCCGTCAATTTTTTTCTTATTTAACAAGGAGTTTTCTACTACGCGCAAATAGGGAATGGCGGTGTAGGTGAAACCCAACAGCATAGGCACGAAAAAAATCGGACTGAGGTGTGCAAGCCCGGCTAATCCCATAGTCACGCCGCTCATTTTCATGTAATGCCAGTGTTTGTTGCGCTCGCTGTCGTCAGCTAACGCAAGGGGTGTTTCTGCTGATGCCGATGGGTGCGGTGATTCTGGAGCAGGGTGCGGTGCTAGGATGAGCGTGTTTTTAGAACGCGGCTGTTCAAATAAGCGGATACCGGCGTAACTGGCTATAACAAATTCCATTCCAAATAAAAACATAGGATTAATTCCTTAACCTCTTAAGGCGCTTAGGCAGCGTGCTGCGGACTGTCTGTGACAAGGTGCTATTTGGCGTGCTGCAAATTGTCTTGATAAACCGGACGCAAAGCTTCGGCGTCCACCGTATGCAAATCGCCGCCCTGCTCAAAGTGATGGATAAAGACTTGCCCGATGGCATAGGTGGCTGCTGCTGCACTGGCGACAATGGCTAAAGTGCTGATACCGGGCACGAAGCGCAGCGCCAATTTTGCGGTGATGCCGTTAATTGCGCCTGCGCTCAAAGCAGCCAGAGCAGTCCGCGCAGCGTTGCGGGAAAAAGGCACATCGTATACCAGGCAGAGTTCGTTGATCATTTTTAGTTGGATGCTGGAGACATAGAGCGCATCTATCAGCGGCAGCGGCAATAAGCCACTCCAAATACACCAAAAGCTAGAATCAATGACTTGTACCTTGGCATAACGCCGACGCGCTTCGGGGGTGATGTTTTCTTCAGTCATCATAGGCATAAGCGAACTCCTTGTGTGAAGGTTACCTGGTTTTGCAGAGAGCGTTATTATGTCTGATATGATGGGCATAACCAATCAAAAACCGAGCAGTGCTCAAAGTCAAGGGGGAGTGTGGCATAAGGCGCCATCCCCACTGAAACAAGGAATTTTTCATGCTACAAGCTATGCAAATTGAGTTTATCGCTGTCGCTGATTATCTGGCGGGCGAACCCTATAGCGACATTCGCCATGAATATATCAACGGCGTCGTCTATGCGATGGCGGGCGAAA
The DNA here is from genome assembly GCA_020720115.1 of Thiomargarita sp. Classification (GTDB taxonomy): domain Bacteria; phylum Pseudomonadota; class Gammaproteobacteria; order Beggiatoales; family Beggiatoaceae; genus BB31. The sequence continues at coordinate 5,785 of DYPD01000150.1, forward strand.
GCAAAGCGCACAACACGGTTGCGCTCAATATCGCCACCCTGCTGCGCAATCACTTGCGTGGTTCGCCCTGTCGTGCCTATATGGAAAATGTCAAGGTACAGGTGCAACGGGCGCAGAGCGAAGCCTATTATTATCCCGATATCCAGGTGGTGTGCGGCGAATCGGCGGCGAATCCCTACTATGAAACCGCGCCCGTGCTGATTATTGAAGTGCTGTCGCCTTCGACTGAACGCTATGACCGCGCTGATAAGTTTTATGCGTATCGCCAACTGGATAGCCTGCAAGAGTATGTTTTGATTGCACAAGATACGCAGCGGGTGGAAATTTACCGCCGCCCAAAGCAGTGGGAATGGGAACTTTATACCGGCACTGAGGCAGCCTGCTATCTCGCTTCGGTGGGATTAAACCTTAGCTTAGCAGCGATTTACGAGGAGGTAAGCTTTGTCGCCAGCGCCGTTTGATGCCCGCAATCCTACCGAGGCGCTATTGCTTATTCTGACAAAAACTCCAAACCTCATCAGTCTCTATCAGCAACGAGCCTTTTGGTTTTTCTTTGACCTCGATTTCATTAGACCACTACCGAAATCTTGAGCAACGCGCCCTCCAACAGCGATTCCACCAACTTACCCCTTGGGATTGCCATCTCCAAATTAGCCTAGCGGCTGAAAGCCGCTTAAACTACTCCCTCCCTCTCGTGCCCGCGTTCCACGCCGCACGAGAACAACAAGACCCACAACACAGAGCATTTTTCATCATGTCAACTAAACCTGAAGTCATTTTGCAATTAGAAAAAGCATGGGGATTTCCACTTGAGCAAGTGGAGTTGGAGGAGATTGGAGAAATATTCTGACGGACAGACCGCCTTTGCCTTGAACGCAGTAGGAGAAGTGTTGGGTTTGCGCCTACAATGGTGTGAAATAAAAGACCTCCGCCCCTTACAGGGCTTGACC
>DYPD01000150.1:6834-8092 GCA_020720115.1 Thiomargarita sp.
GACCTCCGCCCCTTACAGGGCTTGACCACCTTGACTCGGTTGAATTTGAGATTCAATCAACTCACCGACCTCCGCCCCTTACAGGGCTTGACCACCTTGACTCGGTTGGGTTTAGACCGTAATCAAATTCAAGCCATCACTTTAGCATTTCTCAAGCATTTTCCTGATTTGAAAGAACTCTCGCTTGTCGGAAACCCAATTAAAAACCTGCCCGCAGATATTTTTAATCATTATAAGAAAAATGTTTTAACCCCCGTCCGTCATTTCCTTGAAGACCTTGAAACACAAGCGGTTCAAGCTTATCAAGCCAAAGTGATTTTAATTGGCAATGGACGGGTGGGGAAAACCTGCTTGCTGAAACGCTGGTTAGACAAGAGCTTTGATGCGGATGAACCCTCTACCCATGCGATTCAATTACGGCACCATCCCCTGAAATCACTGGCAAAACAAAAACGCTTCAAAAACATTCAACTCTCTATTTGGGATTTCGGCGGACAAGACATTTATCACGCTACCCATCGTTTATTTATGCAAACCCAAGCGATTTTTGTTCTAGTCTGGGATGCCAAAACAGAACAAACCTCGGAACAAACTGAAGGTCAATATAGCTATCGCAATTATCCTTTAAGCTATTGGTTGGAGTATGCGAAAAACTTAGGCAACAACAGCCCGGTGTTAATCGTACAAACCCAAAAACAACGCGATGGAGAACAGACTCCCAACGATTTAACTGAACTGCGCAAGAAATATACTATAATTGCCGCAATTGCGGTGGAGTCTTCGCAAGAAAAACACAATGGTTTTTCCGTGTTTGAAACACATTTGCTTGAACAAGTTGAACAACAACTCGCAACCACCTGCACCGCCTTGCCTGCCGCTTGGTGGCAAGTACAAAACCAAATACAAAAATGGCAAACCAGCAAAAAAACTCTATCTTTAAGCGACTTTAATCAATTCTGTCAAAAATTTGGCTTAGATGCGCAACATGCCTCCAGTGTGTTGTTTTATTTGCATCATTCAGGCGTGGTATTTTATCGAGAGCATCTTTTTCAAAATCAAATCATTTTAGACCAAAAATGGGCGATAAATGCGGTTTATACCTTATTTGACCGTCAAGGCATGTTTCCACGCCTAGTAAAAAATGGCGAATTTAGCAGCGCAGATTTAAAACCCGTCTGGCAGTCATTCAATGAAAAAGAACAAACCGTATTTTTAGAGTTTATGCAATCTTGTGAGATTTGCTTTGAAGTGGATTATA
>DYPD01000151.1 GCA_020720115.1 Thiomargarita sp.
GTGTCAAAAACTTACCAAAATTATACTAATTTTTTATATTGCAACAAGTCTAATGGCATTTACGGTTTGGTGGCGGTGAATCGTGTCCAGAAAACCGATACCTTCCATTTCCACAGCTACGGCATCGTTGTAAGTTTGACGGATAAATTCATAAATGGGAGAGCGGGTATCCGCCAGCACTTTGCTGCCCGCCGCAATGGGCGCAATCAATACCTCTGGCTTGTGCTGCAATTTTTCTAACCAGGATTCCTTACGCGCTGTTGCCATTGCTAATTGAATCATGGCGTGCGTAGATTCCCCAATTTCCGGGCGGGATTTAAAGTCCGCTGTTTGTTTGCCAGATTCATAGCCATAAATCTTGTTTGCCGCCACCACATCGCCCAATTTCACATCCTTGATGCCGCCCGCTACTCCAACAAAAAATACATGCGTGGGGTCAAAAAATTCAATCGCCCGATCTGTTTCCGCTGCCGCTGCGGTATTGCCTTGCCCGATTTCAACCACCGCCACTTTCCAGCTTTGATTGGTACTCGACACAAATTCCCCCACTTCATACCAAGTACCTTTGTATTCTTGGTCGGCAGTGTTTGACAGGTGTTGAATGACTGCCCTAAATTCTGGGCGAATCGCAGTTACAAACACGGCTGTTGGTTTTCTACTCATGTTTTATTCCTTTTGTTATACAAAAATTCGTAACTCATTTACCAAATCCCCAATTAAATGATCGTCAATCACAATAGTCAGTTGCTTGTTTTCACTCTTTTGTTCCTCTACCTTTTGCCAAGTCCGCATAAACCCAAATCCACCAAGCCAAAACCAGCAGCAGTGTTGCGCCTACACCGACAAAAAACAGCGCGTACCAAGGCATTTCTGGCATTCGCCACCAGAAGATGATGAGCGCCAGCAAACCGGAAATGGCAAAGGTGATTTCATCTACCAATAATTGAAAATATTTCCGACTCATGCGGTGTTTGTCATCACGGTGCGCGGTTTCCCAACCGCAGACATTTTCCGGCACGGTGGCGGCGATGGCGGCGAATTTTTCACTTAAATCAAAGCGGATGTAACGCCCGAGAGCAGAAATTTTTTCGTCGTTATAGTAGGATTACTCAATAATTATATTTTTATAATTATTAAGCATATGATTTTATATGTCTTTTATTTTAAAGATTCAGTAATCCGACTATAATCAAATAAGTCCAACCTAAAACAAAGCACACCCAGGGCAAAACTAGAAAGGCGTAGTAGTTTTGCTGAATGTCCGTGACTGCGTAGGAAAAGATGCCGCCGTACAGGGTTAAAGTGACATATAACAAATTATCACGAAAACCGATGCGGCTAGATTGTTCGCCTTTGAGGGCGTTGTATTCGCTTAAATACAGTTGTAATAGGCGTTCTTGATTTTCAACAGAATTTGTCATGAGGATTTCTCTGTAAAGTTAACTAGGTTTTAGGGGACATGATTCTTCATGCAATTCCTAGCGATGCTTTGCTAATCAGTCTGCGCCTTGCAACGCGGCAAAATGTACATCTCCAAATTCAACGCATGAAGCATGGTACAAATTACTTACATTTGGGCTTTCAGTTTCCAGAGGGGAGGGATTTTACCACTTGCCAAGTGTGGTTGCCGAAAAATCGCCAGCGCGATATTTTGATAACAATACTCAGTCGTTGCTCGTTATCTTCTTCAAATGCGGCATTCAAATAGTTGGCTATGTTTTCCTGGGTATGTAAATAATCTGCGCTACGGTTAAGGTAAAGAACTGGTTTCTTTGTTCACAGCGATGTTCTCCAATCAGTTTTAGCTAAAGCAATATCGCGTTTCTGTATGGATTTGTCACCGCCCAAGGATTTGGGTTGCCTATTCGCTACTAAGGCGTTTTGACACGACGGCAAAAACCAAACCAGCCAAAGAATAGAGTTCACAAGATTTTTCCAATGTTTCACAAAAGGTTCTAAAAATAACCGCTTAAGCCAGAACAATGAAAGCTAAACAAGTAAATTAGTGTTTTATAATATTCTAAAAAAAGCAAATATTAAACATAAATCCATGATTAAAAAAGGGAAATATGTTTCTAGCACTAGGTTTTTAAAATTTTATGTGCTATAAATAACCGCTATAGTTGCTTAGCAAGTTGAGAGGCAACTACCGAATCCCGGTGCGAATGAGGGGGATGATTAAATAAGTTTTTTTGCAGCAATTTGGCAAAGATATTTATCAACCTGTTTTACCCGGTACGGCGTGTCCGCCAAATCACCATAAAGAGGAGGAGGTTACTGAAGTCTTTGTTCTGACTGAAGTTACCTTAAGCATAACGGCGACATACTTTACTGAAATCAGTTGTTTGTCGCTGTTAGGCACTAAAACTTAAAAATAAGGGTGCCAGAGTTGTTGGATAACAGTTCTGAGTGCCTCCGTACTGTAGTATTAGCCATCCCGTAAAGTGTCGAAAAAATGGGGATTAAGCTAAAGTCCTGCTGGTTTTACGGGGGGAAATAAAAGCCTGAATGCCCAGTGGCTCAATGCCCATTCAAGCTTAAATCCCCCAGGCTTTCCTGCCATTATTCCACCGCTTTAATGATGCCCAACACCAGGTGATTCCTCATGAGTTACCCCAAAACTCTAGTGCTAGATGGTGTTTCCATTCGTCTGCTACGAGATGTCAACAGTGCCGCCGCTAATTTTCCGCATGAGCCTGAATTTGAATACATTTACACGGCTTTTTGGCGCACTGGCACAGGCTTGCGTTTGGAATCGGAAGTCTTTGTGTGCGAACCCTCTGAAGCAGAATTGCGTACTGCTTTGCGCCGCTCCTTAAAAACCGGATCAGGCGCTTGAATGCACCACCACTCAGCTATGCAGCGCTAGACTGGGATGCGCAAGGACAGCCATTTTCCCGCGTTTTTGCTGATCGCTACTTTTCCGCTCAAGATGGTTTAGGCGAAACCCAAACTGTGTTTTTGCATGGCAATGACCTGCCAGCACGTTGGCAAACCGCCGCTACGCAACGCCCTTTTGTGATTGCTGAAATGGGGTTTGGCACTGGGCTGAATTTTTTACTCACCGCACAACAGTTTTTGCAGCATGCGCCCGCTGCGCTGCGCCTGCATTTCCTTTCCATTGAAGCCTATCCTTTAACACCATCAGACCTCGCCAAAGCCTTAAATCAGTGGTCGTCGCTACAAGCCCTGGGCGCTGCGTTACATCGGCAATATCCGCCGCTGGTACCCGGTTGTCATCGCCTGATGTTCGCCCAAGGGCGGGTGTTATTGGATTTATGGCTAGGGATGGCAGAAGTGGTGTTGCCTCAGTGGGTAGATGATCCAGAGGGGCTGGTGGATGCTTGGTATCTGGATGGCTTCGCGCCGCGCAAAAACCCGCGTTTGTGGCAACCTGCCTTGTATCAGCAAATGGCGCGTTTGAGTCGCATTGGCGCAAGTTTCAGCACCTTTACCGCCGCCGGACAGGTGCGCCGCGATCTGCAAGCGGCGGGTTTTGTGGTCAGCAAGCGCCCGGGTTTTGGCAATAAACGCGAACATCTGGTAGGCATTTTTCCGCCTTCCGCGCCGCGCCCGCGCTTGCACACGCCGCCTTGGTTTCGCCGTCCGTTACAAGCCCGCGCACCTGGCACAGCCTTAATTATAGGCGCCGGGCTGGCAGGCACTGCCGCCGCGTATAGCTTGGCGCGGCGCGGTTGGGAATGCAGCCTGATAGACCAAGCGCCGCAACTCGCAGCAGGCGCATCGGGCAACCGCCAAGGTATTTTTTACCCGCCAGTCAGCAATGCTTGGCGCGATGCGGCAAGCCAATTTTTCTTACACGCCTGGCTTTATGCGCTACGACACCTGGATACGCTGTTTGCAGCAGGTTTTGGTTTTGCCCAAGATCGCTGCGGTGTGCTGCTCAGCAAAGACCCTATAGGCTTAAGAAAATTATTTGAAAAGCAATCATTTACGGCTGAAATCGCCGAATGGTGGAAAGCTGAAGAAGTGGCGCAACGTACCGGTCAGCAGGCACAACAAGCTGGGCTTTGGTTTCCGCAAGCAGGCTGGTTATCGCCGCCGGAACTTTGCCAGGCACAGTGGCAAGCCGCCGGCGCCTTTGGCATTCATCACCTGCACCTAAACCAAGCGGTGACGCGCCTTCAGCGCAGTGCTGGACAATGGCAGCTCTATCAAGGGCAGACGCTCATTGCCAGCGGTGATTTACTCATTATTGCCAATGCTTACGGCGCACAACGCCTGCTACCCAATGTACCCTTAGCGCAACAACTGGTGCGCGGACAAGTCAGTTATCTACCCGCAACACCCGCCAGCTTGGTGCTATGCACAGTGCTCTGTAGCAATGGCTATGTCACACCCGCCTGGCAAGGGCAGCATTGTATCGGTGCAACCTACGACCGAGAACACTTAGAACCCGGCTCACGCGCTGAAGATAATCGCTTGAATTTCCAACAGTTAATGGAAGATTTTCCCAAATTAGCCAACACCTTAGCCACCACCACCGCCTACCCAGCATCAGCCCCAGCACGCAGCAGTTTACGCTGCGCCAGCCGTGACCACTTACCGTTACTCGGCAATCTACCCAACTACAGCGCTTTTATGCAGCAATACAAAGACTTGCATTTAGGCAAAAGATTCAGCGAATATCCCACACGCCCGCCATTTGAAGACCTGTATGTCAGCATCGGGCACGGCTCACGCGGCTTGATTTCTACGGCATTGGGCGCAGAAATACTGGCTGCACAAATTCACGCCGAGCCGTTCCCCGTTAGTTTAGAAATGCTTCAAGCAATTGCCGCGCAACGCTTTTGGGTACGCAGTTTAAAGTGATTTCCAGCGAAAAAATCCAGCAGTTGCTTGCGCGGCTTACAGCATTTCTCGCACATGCGGCTCTGCTCGACGAAACAGCGCCCAGGCGGGTCCCAACAATAACAGCCACAGCACAAAAGGACGCCACAAATTAACCGGCGTCCAGGCGGCTTGTTCCAATGTCCAAGGCATATCCTGCAAGCGAAAATGAATAGTCGCCATCAGATCAGCAAAAGGATTAATCGCCAAAATCCACGCCAGCTCTTCCGGCAACGCCTGCGGCAGGTACAAAATTGGCGTCAAATACATTGCCAGGCTGATAAAAAACGGAAAAAATTGATTTAACTCTTTGATAAAAATACCAATAACCGCCAAAATGTAACACCAAGGCAGCAACCACACAAACAGCATCGCCGTATTCATAATCGCTGCTGGCACCGCCAACCAGCCCTCCAGTAAACCCGCCACAATGACATTCACCGACATAAAAATCAGCCCCGACATCAGTAGCGGCACCAGCGGCAAAATCGCCAGCGGAAACGGCGTGCGCTGATAAATGCTGGCAAACTCTTGAAATACAGTCAGGCTGCGTTGCAACACCTCGCTGATAAAAAACCAGCTCAACATACCCACCAAAAAATACTCGACAAAGCTCAAGCGTCCTGGAAAACGTATCTGTAAAACCAGGTCTAAAAAAAACCAGAACCCCAGCAATTGCAATGCTGGCTGCAACAGCAGCCAACCCGCACCCAACAAAGTGCCCGAAGTACGCCCAACAATGTCACGGCGAATCAGCATGAGGAGTAAATGACGCTGCATCAGCGCCACACGCAACGGCTCTAGCAAGCCATTTTTAGTAGCAAACACATAACTTTTAAGCATTAGCAAAGGATTAAACATGGAAATTCAGACTTTCTCTAAGGTTGGAAAAGGAGCGCAGTATAAGCAATACAAGCAGCATAGTATAGCGAAAGGGAAAACAACAGAACAATAGAACAACGCTATGAATTATATAGTTAAATTTTTATAAATTTGTGAGAACTGAGGTGTCTGTGTCTTCTAACATGTCTCTATAATCGCCCAATAATTTTCGATTTTATTAAGTTCGGAGCAATTTTTTGCCGCCAATAATTTTTTACATCATCAAATAATTAATATCATCCCGATAAATGATAACCGGATAAGTCTAAACTCTAGGTGTTGGCATCTCGTAAAACTATCCGATGGCATATCCGTATAACATCTACAAGGACGATATGTTACCTGCTGCTATAAACCATTAACAAACACAGGTTCAACCATGCAAAATCTTGGCAAACGCCAAAAACGCATAATTTCGGCTTTATATGAAGCCCCTCTTACCATTGAGGATTGCTCAAGCGTTTTGGAATTGCAGAGCAATAACTATTCGCTAATTAGGGATATTTTGGGAAATCTCCAAGATAAAGGCATCGTGTCGTTTGATGGGGAGAAAGCAGAATTATCCGAATTAGGTATCGCACTCTATCTTTCTTTTGAAAATGCAGAAGAAACCAGTCAAGCGCCATCCAGAAAAAACTTTACATTTGACCTCCTCAAAAGGAAGGTAAAAGTTTAGTTGAATTGGTCAGCGGAGTGGAGCGTGAAGATTTAGGCGAAAGAGCAACGCTGAATAATTGTATGCGCCTGCATCAAGCGTTTGTGACTTTGGGTATTCGTTCTCGTGTTAAGCCCAGACTTGAAATCGAGCGCATTAACATCCCCGTCGATTGCACCCATTTGGTTGATGAAATCCGCGAAAATGGTACATCGGTCTTGAAAATGGAGCAGATTCTAACTAGCGCCAGAATCCCCGCTATCTTAGAACAACTCAAGCCCAAAACCATTGTTTACTCGCATTATGTTCAAGGCATTGTCGAACAGCTACAAACCGCAATTGAAGCTCAAGGTTTGCGCGTCGGTTTTCATATCGGCGGCGACAAAAGCGGACATGATGAATTTATTAACGGTTCTGTTGATATTCTCATTGCCAGTAGTGCAATGGCTGTCGGAGTTGACGGTTTTCAGCGTGTGTGTAACCGTTTGATTATCAATATTCCGCCCTGGACAAGCGCGGAAATGGAGCAACTAGAAGGTCGCCTTAACCGACAAGGGCAAGTTCACCGTAAACTCAGCATTATCATTCCCTGCACATACGGCTTGGACAATGGAGATCGCTGGAGTTGGGATGAAGGGCGTTTAGCCCGTCTGCAAAACAAACAAACCATTGCCGACGCGGCGGTAGACGGCGTGATGCCGGAAGGACAGTTACGCACAGAAGCACAGGCATTCCGTGATTTACGCAGATGGTTGGAGCGCTTAGAAACAGGCGAACAAAAAACGGTTGTTCGTCCCAAAATCAAAGTACCCCTACCAGACATCGATCCCGCCGATATTCAAAGACGGCAAACCCAATATGGCGATTTCAACCGCATGAATGCACGCTGGAATAACAGCTACAGCCACACGACTTACCAACGCCTCCAACAAAATCCTGAAGAGTGGATGCAGTACCACACGCTTTATCAGGAAGCGCGAAAAAACTGGACTGTCATCCCTTATCAAGAAGCGATCAAATGGCTTGAAAAGCGCTCAGGTTTGATCGTTGCTGATTTTGGCTGCGGTGAAGCCCTGATCGCTAAAGCACTTAGCGACAAACACACGATCCACAGTTTTGATTTTATTGCTATTAATGATTCCGTCGTTGAATGCGATATAGCCAATGTGCCACTGGAAGACGCTTATCTTGATGTGGCAATGTTTAACTTGGCTTTGATCGGTAAGAATCACATTGACTACTTACGCGAAGCGGCACGAACACTGAAACTTGACGGGCAATTATGGATTTACGAAGTATCTTCACACATAAAGGACATGCCTCAGTTTTTGAGGCAGCTTGAATCACTTGGATTTCGGATAATTGAATCAAGCGAAGTTTTTAAATTTCGATATATTCGGGCGATTAAATCAGAAATTGTAACTATTTAGCATCCGATACCAACTGTTTTCCTCGTTTCCAATTGAGTTTTAGCAAGTATAGAGTGCGTTAGCGATAGGAGGCTGAAGGTATTTTTTCCCCGTTCCCAAGTGCCGCTTGGCAACGCCATCTTGACCGCGTTGCGGTCTATACAACAACAGCCAGCGACGCTGGCGCGCCATGAATTCCCAAGCGCCGCCTCAATGCCATTAAGTTAAGGGAATTTAGAAAGAGATTTTGCATAATCG
>DYPD01000152.1 GCA_020720115.1 Thiomargarita sp.
ACTGGAGATTTACCATGACCGAATTAACTGTCACCGTCCCGGATGCCGTTTACAGGGGCATTCACGACCTGTCACAAAGGGAAAAAATTCCTTTAGACCAACTGGTCGCGCTGGCTTTAAGCGAGAAACTGTCGGCCATGATGACCGAGGATTATCTGCAAAAACGCGCCGCCAGAGGGCGCCGCGAGAAATTCCTGGCGGTATTGGCAAAAGCGCGGGATGAGGAGCCAGAAGCGCATGATCGGCTACCGTGACAAATGATTATAAGCGATTACACGCTTGCTTTTGGAGAATAGCCGATGAGAACCGATACTTTATACGCCACGACGGAATGCAAGCCTTGCGCGAGTGTTTGGGTAGGCTTTCCCCAACGGTAATTAAGCTGCACACCCGTCGGCGCTTGCTCTATGATACGCAGGAACAGGGACACTGATTTAATCGAAAGATACCCGCAAACCAACCTCATCAATTTCATAGGCTACAAAAACGACAATTAAGGAGATTTTGTCATGGCTGTCAATTTAGCCCCGCTTACCCATCTGCCTGCTGTGGCGGGCGTGCGCCTTGGCACTGCTTGCGCTGGCATCAAACAAACTCAGCGCGATGATTTGACGCTGTTTGAACTGGCAGCGGGCAGCCATTGCGCAGCAGTGTTTACGCGCAATGCTTTTTGCGCCGCGCCAGTGGAAATCGCCCGCCAGCATCTCGCCACCACCGCCCCGCGCTACTGGCTGATTAACTCTGGCAATGCCAACGCGGGTACAGGTGAAAGCGGACGCACCGCCGCGCTGGATTCCTGCGCCGCAGTCGCGCATGAACTCAAATGCAGCGACCGCGAAGTGCTGCCTTTTTCCACCGGCGTGATTGGCGAGCCTCTGCGCGTGGACAAAATCCGCGCCGCCATTCCCGCTATCGCTGCGGATTTAGATGCCGAGCATTGGCTTAAAGCGGCTCATGCGATCATGACCACCGACACCTTACCCAAGGGTGCAAGCCGCCAAATCGAAATTGACGGGCAACGCATCACGCTGACCGGCATTGCCAAAGGCTCAGGCATGATTCACCCCAACATGGCGACCATGTTAGCCTTTATTGCTACCGATGCTGCCGTGAACGAACCCCTGCTGTTGCAAGCCCTACAAACCGCCGTCAACCAGAGTTTCAACCGCATCAGCGTGGATGGCGACACCTCCACCAACGACGCCTGCCTGTTAGCCGCCACCGGACAAACCCGCCTGCCGCCGCTTGAACAACCTGACAGCCCAGCCTTTATTGTGTTCCAACAAGCCCTCATTGAAGTCTGTCAAGAACTCGCACACGCCATAGTGCGCGACGGCGAAGGCGCGACTAAATTCATCAGCATCCAGATTGCTGAAGGACGCGATACACAAGAATGCCTAGGTGTCGCCCACGCCATTGCCCTTTCGCCACTGGTCAAAACCGCCTTTTTTGCCAGCGATCCCAACTGGGGGCGCATACTGGCAGCTATCGGGCGTGCGCCAATTGCTGAACTGGATATTCAAAAAGTATGGGTTTATTTAGACGATGTTTGTATTGTCCAAGACGGCGCACGAGCACCCGGCTACACAGAAGCCCAAGGACAAGCGGTCATGCGACAAGCAGAAATTGGCATCAAAGTCATACTGGGACGGGGCACAGCAACAGAAACCCTATGGACCTGCGATTTCTCTTATGATTATGTAAAAATCAATGCAGAATACCGATCTTAGAACCCAGCAAGCCAAAACGCAGCCAGCAAAATTCAGCATCCCCAAACCCTTTAGCCAACCACAGGAGCTACACTGATGCCCCATAATACGCATAAAATTCAAGTAGATGTGGAATCTTCTTATATGGAAAACCATTCCAGCCCAGAAGAAGAACGCTATGTTTTTGCTTACACTGTCACTATCCGTAATGAAGGACAAGTGCCCGCAAAACTCTTGACCCGACACTGGGTTATCACGGATTCCAATGGAAAAACCGAAGAAGTACGCGGCGAAGGCGTGGTGGGCGAACAGCCCTATTTACGCCCCGGCGAAGGTTTTCGCTACACCAGCGCAACCGTGATCGAAACGCCGGTGGGCAGTATGCACGGCAGTTATCAGATGATCGCCGACGACGGCGAAGCCTTTGACGCAGAAATTGCCGCCTTTAGTCTCGCCCAGCCGCGTGTGCTGCATTAGTCTTTGGCGCCCAGTAGTTTCTCCAAAATGCACGCAGGCGTTTCAAACAACCAGTCTGCGCCCCAGCTTTCTGGCGCATCTTGGCTGCCTAAATAGCCAAACAGCGCCACTGCGGTGCGCGTTCCTGCGCGCCGCCCGGCTTCTATATCGCGCTGGGCATCGCCAACATACAAGACATGGGCAGCCGCTACCGCTAATTGTTCGCAGGCATGAACTAAAGGCAGCGGATGCGGTTTTTTTGCTACTAAAGAATCCCCACTAATGGCACAGCCAGCGCGTTGTGCCAGTCCCATTTCCGTCAGCAAGGGTTGCGTGAGCCAAGTAGGTTTGTTGGTGACAATGCCCCAGGGCAGTCCTTGTTGTTCCAGGTGTGCTAGCACCTTGTCCATCCCTGGAAACAGGCGCGTGTGTTGTGCGATATGTGCGGCATAATCTGCCACGAAACGCTGGCACAAGGGCGCAACCTGTGGGTCTTCTGTTGCTAAATCAAAGCCTTGGCAAATCATGTAACGTCCGCCATGCGATACCCAAGGGCGCACTTGTGCGTAAGCCAGTGGTTCGCGTCCTTCAATGCACAATAAACGGTTGAGCGCCGCTGCTAAATCCGGCGCGGTATCTGCCAATGTGCCGTCTAAGTCAAATAAAACTGCCTGTAATGCGTTCAAAATCGCTTAACCTCCGCTGTCTATTCGCTAAAGAACCCCAAATTATGATGCAATCCATTGATTTACATAGTCATTCAACTGCTTCTGATGGCAGCCTCAGCGCCGCTGCTTTGGTGCAACGCGCCGCCGCACGCGGACTGCACACGCTGGCATTGACTGATCATGACACTACGGCTGGACTCGCCGAAGCGCAAGCGGCGGCGGCACAACAGAGTACACCGCTGCGCTTGATTGCGGGCGTGGAAATTTCTGTCACCTGGAATGCGCAAGTGCTGCATGTGTTGGGACTCAATATCAATCCCCACCATGCGGCGTTGCAAGCGGGCTTAGAAAAAATTTGCCAGACCCGCCACGAACGCGCTTGGCAAATGGCAGAAGCACTGGAAAAAGCCGGTATTCCAAACGCTTACGCCGGGGCAAAAAGTTTTGCGGGCGGCGAACTGATCAGCCGTACCCATTTCGCGCATTATCTGGTGCAACAAGGTTATGCCAGCCATGTAGGTAAGGTTTTTCAACACTATCTGGTGCGCGGCAAACCTGGCTATGTGGCGACTCAATGGGCAAATTTGGAAGAAGCACTGGGGTGGGTTATTGGTGCAGGTGGGCAAGCAGTGGTGGCTCATCCGGCGCGTTATAGCATGACGCGCCGTCAATTACGCAAAATGTTGACGGAATTTAAGGCGTTAGGCGGGCAAGGTTTGGAGGTGGTGTCTGCCACTCATAGCCGCAACGATAATTTCCAGATGGCGCAGTTAGCGCAGCAGTTTGGTTTGCTGGCGTCTATGGGGTCGGATTATCACGGCGCGACGCATTTCTGGCTAGAACTCGGGGCTTTTCCTGAATTGCCCAAAGGCTGCCAAGCGATTTGGGAAAGCTGGCAGTGATGCCGTGTAATTTCTTTTGTTGAGTTCAAACTGCTACCGTTGCTTTAATGTGGGGATGTGCTTGGTAATTGAGGATTTCAAAGTCATCAAAAGTATAACTGAATAAATCAGCAGGTTTGCGTTTGATGTTTAAGCGCGGTAGCGGAAAAGGTTCTCGGCTGAGTTGTAATTTGGCCTGTTCTAAATGGTTTAGGTACAGATGACAGTCGCCGCCTGTCCAAATGAAATCGCCGACGCCTAAATCACATTGTTGTGCCACCATGTGCGTGAGTAGCGCATAGGAAAAGAGGTTGAAAGGTACGCCTAAAAACCAGTCGGCGCTGCGTTGGTACAATTGACAAGAAAGCTTGCCTTCGGCAACGTAAAACTGGAACAACAGGTGGCAAGGCGGGAGCGCCATTTGTTCTAATTCGCCGACATTCCAAGCGGAAACAATGTGGCGGCGAGAATCTGGTTGTTGTTTAAGTTGTTCTAATACTTGGCTGATTTGATCTAAGGTTTCGCCATTGGGTAATGTCCAAGAACGCCATTGTTTGCCATAAACAGGTCCTAGATTGCCCCGTTCATCAGCCCATTCATCCCAGATGGTCACGCCCTGTTCATGTAAATAAGCAAGATGGGTGTCGCCGCGCAAGAACCAGAGCAGTTCATGAATAATGGATTTTGTGTGTAATTTCTTTGTGGTGACGAGCGGTACGCCCTGTTCGAGATTAAACCGCATCTGGTGTCCAAACCAGGATAAAGTGCCGACGCCCGTGCGATCAATTTTTCGCACGCCGGTGTCGAGGAGGTTCTGCATGAAACTGAGGTATTGGTGCATGAAAAGTGATCGAAACGAGAGAAAAATTGCTGTTGCCAGAGCAGACAACAGGGGTTAAGCGGTTTTGCGCATCACGCGCTTGACTGCAACCTGTTGACGTAAAGCCCGCAGCACTTGCGCGAGATGGCGACGGTCGCGCACTCGCATAGAAAAATCAATGCTGGAATTGGCGCCGCTGTGTGGATCGCTGGAAACGGCTTCAATGTTAATGCCGATATTGCCTAGAGTCGTAGAAACTTTGCCAAGTACGCCTTTACTGTTGCTGACTTCAACGCGAATATCTACCAGAAATTCGCCAGCCGGCAGTTCCGCCCAGGTGAGTTCCAGAAGACTATTGGGACTGCGGTGAGCATTCATGTTTTTGCAGTTGTGGGTGTGTACCACTATGCCGCGTCCGGGACTGACGTAGCCTTTGATAGCGTCGCCCGGTATGGGGCGGCAGCATTTGGCGAGGCTGACGACCATGCCCTCTGTGCCTTTGATAACCAAGGGTGCGTTGCTGAGTGGACTGGGGCTGGAGCTGCTGAGCTGGGTGTTGAGCGGGGCTAAAGGGGTGTCTTGCAATTCGGGTTGCAGGTGTCGTGCGACCAGATAAGCCAAGTGATTACCTAAACCTATGTCCGTGAGTAGGGCGTTAAAGTCGGCAAAACCGAATTTTTCTAGTAATAGTTGTCGCTGCACGTCGCTGAGTTTATCTACGCTGAGGTTATAACGCTCTAATTCGCGGTCAAAAATTCTTTGTCCCAAGCGCATGGCTTGCTCTTGGTTGAGTCCTTTCAGGAATTGTCGAATGTGGCTACGCGCTTTGGCAGTGACAGCGAAATCGAGCCATTCAGGTTTGGGCGAAGTCCAGTTGGCGGTGAAAACTTCTATGGTTTGTCCGCTGCGCAGTTGGGTATTGAGCGGCGCCATCATTTGATCATCAATTTTCACTGCATTGAGTTTGTTGCCGAGATCGCTGTGAATGGCGTAGGCAAAATCTACTGCGGTTGCGCCTTTGGGGAGTTCGATGATGTCGCCTTTGGGGGTGAAAACGTACACTTCATCGGGGAACAGATCGAGTTTGACGTTCGCCATGAAATCCACGAAGTCGCCAGGATTTTCGCCCAGCAAATCATTCATTTTGCCAAGCCAAGCCTGGGCTTTGCCGCTGCGGTATAAGCCCTGTACGATGATGCCATATTCGGCAAAATTCTGCATATCTTGGGTGCGGATGCGCACGTCAATGCTGCTTAAGCCCTTGTAACCAAACAGGCGGGTGTGCAAGGATTGGTAATGATTGGCGCGGGGAATGGCGATGTAATCTTTGAAATTACCTGGCTTGGGTTTATACAAACTATGTACTGCACCCAGCACACGGTAGCAGTGATCCACGTCAGCGACTATGATGCGAAAGCCAAAAGTGTCTTTAAAGAGTTGCTTGCCGCCGCGTTGTTTGCGGGGTAATTTTTTGTACAGCGCATAAGCAGATTTTTGATAAAGCTCTACTTTGGCGGCGATGCCTTGTTGTGCCAAGCGGTGTTCGACGGCTGCTTGAATTTTGTTTAATAATTCGTGGTGCTTGCGTAAGTTTTCTTCTAATTGTTTTTTGATAATGCGATGCCGCCAGGGGTACAACCCGGCAAAGCTTAAATCTTCCAGTTCTTCAGCCAAGTTACCAATACACAAACGCGCTGCGATGGGCGCATAAATTTCTAAAGTTTCGCGTGACTTGCGCCGTCGTGATTCGGCTTTCATATGCTTAATGGTGCGCATATTGTGCAAGCGATCCGCCAGTTTTAACAAAATCACGCGAATATCGCGGGTCATCGCCATGATCATTTTATGAAAGCTGGCCGCTTGTGCTTCCGCTTTGTTGGCGAAATTCATGTTGCGCAATTTGCTCACGCCATCTACTAAATCGGCAACCTGCGCGCCAAAAGTGGAGGCAATCTGCTCTTTGGTAATATGGGTGTCTTCGATCACATCATGCAGCAAAGCCGCAATGAGTGTAGGGGTATCCATGCGCAGACGCGCCAAAATACCCGCTACCGACAAGGGGTGGAAAATATAGGGCTCGCCACTGCGCCGCATTTGCCCGTCGTGCGCTTCGGCGCTGACTAAATAAGCGCGATACAGTTCAGCAACTTCTTCAGGCGTGAGGTAAAGGTCTGTCAGCGCACATAGATCGTTGATCTGAAAACGCGGCTCTGGCAAATCAGGAATGTCTGGTTTGGTCATCGTCTCGACCGCCAGTTTCAGCAGCGGATTTCGCCAGAATAGATTTATTCACCAAACCTTCAGCAATTTCTCGAAAAGCCAATACCGTTGGTTTGTCATTTTCTGGTGGTAACAAAGGTTTAGCGCCAAGCGCCAACTGCCGTGCCCGCTTGCTGCCGATCAGCACCAGGTTAAAGCGGTTATCTACATACTTCAAACAATCTTCTACTGTCAAACGTGCCATATGAGGTTTTTCCCGTCGGTTTTTACTGATTTTGCCTGAATAATCTACTTAAGTGTAACCTTACTGTCAGATTTGACAAGCGCGTTTTTTAGGACAAAAAATTTCATGCGAAAACTTATTTTATTCACCTGCTTGGCACTCAGCTATTCAGGTGTTTTAGCTGCCGAGCACAGCGCCAGTCCAACGATTTATCAAGGGGTGCGCGAAGCACAGCAGGCACTTGAGCAACAGCATTACACACAAGCACAGCAAGGCTTGAAGTCGCTACTTGCGCAAGCACACAGCCCCTACGAACGTGCGCTAGTGCAACAAAACCTAGGCATTGTTGCCTTGCGTCAGCAGCATTTAGAACAAGCGCGGCACGCATTTGACGCCGCCTTACAAAGCCAAGCGCTGCCCGCAGCCGAACAGCAACGCTTACGCCGCATACAGGCACAATTGCTCTTGCGCACGGGCGAAGCAGCAGCGGCAATGCGCCTTTTGCAAGCTTGGCGTGCGCTGGCGGGTACTTTGCAAGCAGAAGATTGTCAGCTATTTGCTTATGCTTACACGCAACTTGGGCAACCGAGCAAAGCCGCTTGGCATTGGCAGCAAGCGATTAAGCAAAGCCAATCACCGCCTTTAGAATGGTATCAACAGCTTGCTGCTGCTTACCTCGCAGCGCAGCAAATTGAGCCAGCCATTGCTGCGGTGCGTCAGCTCATACAACGCCAGCCACAGCAAGCCCAATACTGGCTACAACTGGCGCAACTTTACTTAAAACAACAGCAAAATAATCAAGCCCTTGCTACTTTACAACTGGCGCAGCACAAAGGTTTATTGCCAGCAGATTGGCTGCTGCTGTTGGTGCGGCTGTACATGCAGCAAAAACAACCGCTCAAAGCGATGCGCTTGCTGGAAAGTGCTTTTGTTCATCAGCAATTAGATAAAACCCCAGATAATTTGGCGCTGCTGGCAATGGCGCGTCAACAAGCGCGAGAACCAGCCCTGTCAAGGTGAGTAATTTACTGTAAAATAAGGA
>DYPD01000153.1:0-4636 GCA_020720115.1 Thiomargarita sp.
TTTTTATAAGACATTGATTTTTCTTGTTTTATAGGCGCAACAAGTCTATTAAAAGCCATTCAATAATGGCTATATTTTAATTCGGTATTTTTGTCATTTAAAGGGGTTTTATAAAGACTATGAGTCGTTTATTTGATGTAGCAGTTGTAGGCGCAACCGGTGCAGTGGGTGAAACCATGATGGCAATCTTAGAAGAACGTAATTTCCCGGTGGGTAAGCTTTATCCGCTTGCCAGCGTGCGTTCTGCGGGCACTCGGTTGCAGTTCAAAGGGAAATCAGTCACAGTAGAAAATCTAGAAGACTTTGATTTCAGCAAAACTCAAATCGGCTTATTTTCTCCAGGCGCTTCTGTGTCTGCGATTCATGCACCGCGTGCTGGTGCAGCGGGTTGTGTGGTAGTGGATAATACCTCGCAGTTTCGTTATGAGGATGATATTCCTCTGGTTGTGCCCGAAGTGAATCCTCATGCCATTGCGCAGTACAAAAACCGCAACATTATTGCTAACCCGAATTGTTCTACTATTCAAATGCTGGTGGCGTTGAAACCTATTTATGATGCAGTTGGCATTGAACGCATTAATGTTGCAACTTACCAATCTGTCTCTGGTACAGGGAAGGAAGCCATTGAAGAACTAGCCAGCCAGACAGCGGCATTGCTGAATGCTAAACCTATTGAATCTAAAGTGTATCCTAAGCAGATTGCTTTTAATGTACTGCCGCATATTGATGTGTTCTTAGAGAATGGTTATACCAAAGAAGAAATGAAAATGCTCTGGGAAACGCGCAAAATCTTTGAAGACGCGAATATCCTGGTAAATCCAACGGCGGTGCGCGTGCCAGTGTTTTATGGGCATTCTGAGGCTGTGCACATCGAAACCCGCGACAAAATTACCACTGAGCAAGCACGAGAATTGCTTGCTAAAGCGCCCGGCGTAGTGTTGCTGGATGAGCGCCAAAACGGTGGTTATCCGACGGCTGTCACCGAGGCGGCTGGGCGTGATCCTGTGTATGTTGGGCGTATCCGCGAAGATATGTCGCATCCGCGTGGTTTGAATTTATGGGTGGTGTCTGACAACATCCGTAAAGGGGCGGCGCTTAACAGTATCCAGATTGCAGAAATTTTGATAAAAGACTATATATAATTGGAAGTTAGTGCTAGATTATAAAGTAACTTCTTAACTTTGCCCGCCCCTGGCAGCCTGCTTTAAAGGCGCAGATTATGTGGGCAAAGCTTTTGAATATCAGTCATTTAAGCTGAATTTCCGGGGTTTTAGGAAAGGTGCTTTTAGAAATTTATACTCATACCTGCCATAAACTGCATTTTTTGCCACACAAAAATGCTCAAATAGCGCAATTTTTAGTGTGTTTATAAGCATCCCTGAGAACAGTTTATGGCGGGACGCACTATAGACACGAGCTTGTCGGGGTAAGCTGCCGCCTGTAAACACAGTGTTTGGCAAGCTCTCACTCCAGGTTAAAAACGGAGAGATACGTGATGAAGCGTAAACTTGCTGTGGCACTGGCTAGTATTCTGGCTATGACTTGCACATCGGGCGCTCAGGCGCTGGGGTTGGGTAATATTGAGGTCAACTCAAAGCTAAACCAGCCATTAAATGCCAGCATTCGTCTGCTCAATGTTGATTTGGCAGATCAAAATGATGTCAGTATCAAACTCGCCAGCGTCGCTGCTTTTCAGCGTGCTGGTTTGCAGCGTCCGCCTGTGCTGGCGACCTTGCGTTTCAGCCCCTTCTCGCCACTGGATAACAATCGCGGCGTTATTACTATTTCGACCGCGCAGCCCATCAAAGAGCCTTTCTTAAATTTTTTAGTGGAAGTCAACTGGTCGCAAGGGCGCGTGTTGCGCGAGTACACAGTGTTGCTTGATCCGCCCACCTACCGTGCTGACGTCGCCCCCATTCAGGCGCAGCCACCTAAACCCGTTGCTGCCGCACCAGTGGATAGAGTCTCTTCCCGCACTATTAGTTCACGTCCTGAAAATAGGCTCAGTGGTTTGAGTGCTGCTGCCGTTGCTGACTCTTCAAACAGTAGTCGCCTGTTAAACGCTGAGGGTTCGTCAAATCAACCAGCGCACAATGTGAAAAAAGGCGACAACTTATGGGTTATCGCTGAACGTATGCGTCAGGGCACGGGCGCATCCCATCAACAAATGATGACTGCGCTCTTTAACGCCAATCGCAACGCTTTTATTCGCGGCAACATGAATCTGCTACGCACTGGTCGCACGCTACAAATGCCGACTGAAGCTGAATTAGCCGCCGTCAGTAGCAGTGAAGCTTCAAAAATGCTCAGTGCGCATAAAAAAGAATGGAACGAATTGCGCGAATCCGCTTCAGCTAAACCCAGTTCGGCGGCTGCCAGCAAAGCCCCTATTGAGAGTGGCGATGACGGCGACAGCACTGCAATGCAGCCGATGAATGCGGGGAGTGGACGTTTGATCATTGGCGGTGCTGGCGATCAAACTCGTGCTGTCGGGGGCGCTGGTAGTGAAGAAGGCACGGCTCTGCGGGCGCAAATTACCTCGCTTAAAGAAGAAAACAAACGCATTGAGCAAGAAAATAAACAGTTAGCTGAAGACCTAAAAACCACACGCAACCTAGTTGAAGACCTGCAAAAACAGGTAGATAAGCTGCTGAAAGTACAGAGCGATTTCCTGGCTCAGTTAGAGCGTCAAGCCCGCCAACAGCAAGCTGCATCAGCGAACGCTAATCCGGTAACAACGCCACCGACTAATACAGCAGAAAACACGGCAGCAACACCGGAAACCAACACAACAGAAAGTGCTGCTACTGCTGCTACTCAAGTTGCACAACTTGACCCCAAAGTTGCTGGTGCTGCTAATACCGAATCCCCAGAGCAGCAGCCCCCTACAAATACCAGCACGAACACCGCAGCCTCTGCGACTGGCGATACGCCGCCCAGCACAACCGCTACCAACGAACCTGCCACAACCACCCCTACGAGCAATGGTGCAGCGCCTCCAGCAACAGACAGCACATCTCCTGAGCAACCAGTAAGCACGGAACAAATGCCCTCTGGAGAAACTGATGCCTCTGGCAGCCTAATGCCTGCTGGCGAAAAAGACGATAGCGATCAGGAAAATACTGCTGCAACAGATAATACTGCCGCAACAAGCCAAACTGACGCAGCAGGTGCCGGCACTGTTTCACCTGCCAACGCAACAGCAGCAAATAGCGAAACCAAACCCAAAAAATTCAGTATTGACTCTTTGAATGGCGGTAGTTCAGCAACGGATAACAAAACCGACGCACCGATTGAAACTGACGCCACTACGGATACTGGCGCAGAGGCAACCGCTCCAGCAACCACTTCTCCGGTAGCGACAGAAACAGCCGCCGTTACTCCCCCAGCAGAAGCGCCTCAAACACCTGAAACAGCCGCGCAAAGCGAACCCAGCATAATGGACACCGTCAATGGTGTGGTGGATTCTGTACCTGGTGGTTGGCTAACTCTGGGAGGTGGTGCAGGCGCCTTACTCCTATTATTCGGCGGTTTGGGTTGGGCTAAACGCCGCCGTGAAGCAAAACAGGAAGAAGATGTACAGCGTGAATTGGAGCGTCTGGAAGCCGAAGAAGCTGCACACGCAGCAGCAGCCGACACTGCGCATTTGCCTAATACCGATCTGAACAGCAGTAATTTAGACAATTTGGATGATTTAGACCTACAAACCTCTACCGAACCAGATGAAGTGCTAGAAGAAATAGAAATTCTACTGGCTTATGATCGCTTTAATGAAGCCCAGCACCGTATTGAGACTGCACTCGCCAGCGATCCAGATAATCCAGCCTATTTACTCAAACGTCTGGAAGTAGACAAAGCCATGAATGATGCGGGGGCTTTTGCTGCCCACGCACAACCATTGCAAGAACAAACCGGTGGTCGTGGTCATTACTGGCAGGAAGCTTTGAAACTCTGGGAAAACCTGGGTACTGGTCGTACTTTAGTGGTGGCTGGCGTAGCAGCCGGAGCTGCTGGAGCTGCTGGAGCATTAGCCGGCGCAGCAGTTCTAGGTGAGAACACTGATGATGCAAGTTTAGGTGTAGATGATTTAGATTTTAATCTGGGAGAGATTGAAGACGCAGATACACAAACAAATGAGGCTACTTTAGATTTTGATCTTGCAGATTTGGGTGCTACAGACAACGAACAAAATACCGATCTTGATATGGATTTAGGTAATTTAGAAGATTTAGATGGACTTGCTGGTGCTGACGACACTGATAGCAAAACATCTGATATGGATAGGGACCTTGATATGTTAGCCGGAGAAACCAGCGATGATCTAGATATGGATTTCTCCCTGGATGCCAATGATGGTGACGATGATTTGTCAATGGGGCTTGACGAAAGTGCTGATACGGATGGTTTGAATTTAGACCTAGGCGATTTAGGTGACCATTCAGCCAACGCAGATAATGAACTGGATTTGAACTTAGATGACGACATGAGTCTGAATTTAGATGAAGAAGAAACCCTGGATTTGGGTGACAGTTCTGCTGATGACGGTAACGAATTGGATTTGAATTTAGATGACGATATGAGTCTGAATTTAGGTGAAGAAGAAACCCTGGATTTGGGTGACAGTTCTACTGACGAT
>DYPD01000153.1:4736-8003 GCA_020720115.1 Thiomargarita sp.
TCTGAATTTAGGTGAAGAAGAAACCCTGGATTTGGGTGACAGTTCTACTGACGATAGCAATGAACTGGATTTGAATTTAGATGACGATATGAATCTGAATTTAGGTGAAGAAGAAACCCTGGATTTGGGTGACAGTTCTACTGACGATAGCAATGAACTGGATTTGAATTTAGATGACGACATGAGTCTGAACTTAGACGAAGAAGAAACCCTGGATTTGGGTGACAGTTCTGCTGATGACGGTAACGAATTGGATTTGAATTTAGATGACGACATGAGTCTGAACTTAGGTGAAGAAGAAACCCTGGATTTGGGTGACAGTTCTGCTGATGACGGTAACGAATTGGATTTGAATTTAGATGACGATATGAGTCTGAACTTAGGTGAAGAAGAAACCCTGGATTTGGGTGACAGTTCTACTGATGACGGTAACGAATTGGATTTGAATTTGGATGACAGCACCTCTGCTACGGACGAAGAAGAAATGCCGCTGGATTTGGGCGAAGAGGAAACCATCAATCTCACTGATATGTTAGGGCAAACTGATGGCGATCTTGAGTTAAATCTAGGTGAAGGTATAGGCTTGGACGACGACGCAGAAGAAACAGCCGCCTTAGAGGATACTGCAACCGACACAGAAGATGAGTTTGCTCTGGATTTAGATGATGAATTGGGTATGGACTTAAACAACGAAGCAACTGAGGATGATTTGCTTGATTTAGATACAACTGACTCAACAGAGATGGCAGATTTAGCAGAACCCACTGCTGAAGCAACTGAGGACGATCTGGATTTAGACAACTTTGGCTTGGATGCAGAAGACTCGGCGGCAGAAGAATTCGATATGGATATGAGCGAAACGGATGCTGATGAACTAGACTTAGATTCTACTGATGATCTTGATATGAGTTTTGAGGAAGAGTCAACCGTATTAGAGATGGATTCTGAAGAAAACGAGTTAAATCTGGATTCTGATTTAGACCTTGATGAACTTGGCAAAAGTTCAGTTGATGAGTTGGATGAAAGTGCAACAGATTTCACCCCTGCTGAACTAGAAGCAAGTGATTTAGATTTCAGTGGTGATGATGATTTAGATGATTTGCTCAGTCAATTGGATGATGAGAGCAATTCTGCTTTCGGTGGTGATTTAGGCGGCAGTACCAATGATATTGAAGGTAAATTTAATCTAGCACAGATGTATTTGGATATGGACGATGCCGCCAGTGCGCGTAGCATGTTGCAAGAAATCATGCACGATGGTAATGAGTCGGATCGCACCTTAGCCGCGCAAATGTTGCAGGATATTCCAGAAACTGCCTGAATAAATTAATATTTTAGGCAAAAAAATAGCGCCAAATCGGCGCTATTTTTTTGCCTAAAATTATTCGTCTGTCACACAGCCTTCAGACGCATTTTTCACACTTTTGATGTACTTATACAAGGTGCCTTTAGTGGTTTTGTACGCTGGCATCGTCCAAGCGGCTTTGCGGGCAGCAAGTTCGGCATCGCTGAGTGCTACTGATAAGGTGTTTTGCTCGGCATCAATGCTGATCAGATCGCCATTTTGAATCAAGGCAATAGCCCCACCTTCCTGGGCTTCCGGCACTATGTGTCCAATAATGAAACCATGCGAACCACCGGAAAAACGCCCGTCAGTCAGTAGTGCAACATCGCTACCCAAACCCGTCCCCATGATCGCCGAAGTGGGCGTGAGCATTTCCGGCATTCCTGGACCGCCCTTGGGACCTTCGTAGCGAATCACCACCACGTCGCCTTTAACGATTTCTTTGCGTTCTAAAGCAGCCAGCATTTCTTCTTCACAATCATAGACTTTTGCGGGACCAGAAAACTGTAAGCCTTCCTTGCCGGTGATTTTTGCCACTGCACCACCAGGCGCAAGATTGCCTTTCAGAATGCGGATGTGTCCGCTGGCTTTGATGGGTTTTTCCAACGGTTGGATGATGAGTTGGTTTTCGTGCAAGCCACGCACCTGCGCGAGGTTTTCACCCAAGGTTTTGCCCGTTACCGTCATGCAGTCGCCGTTCATATAGCCTTTGTCTAACAAATATTTCATCACGGCTGGCGTACCGCCGACCTTGTGCAAATCTTCCATGACATATTTGCCGCTGGGTTTCAGATCGGCGATAAAGGGCACGCGGTCGCTGACACTTTGGAAATCGTCAATGGTTAGTGTGACCCCGACAGCTCGCGCCATTGCTAGTAGGTGCAGCACCGCATTGGTAGAACCGCCCGTCGCCATGATGATCACCATCGCATTTTCAAAGGCAGCACGGGTCATAATGTCGGTGGGTTTCAGATCACGCTCCAGCAGCACGCGCACCGCTTCGCCGACATGCAAACATTCTTCGCGTTTGCCCGCATCTTCAGCCGGATAAGAAGAACTGAAAGGCAAACTCATGCCCATTGCTTCAATCGCGGTTGCCATCGTATTGGCGGTATACATGCCGCCACATGCGCCCGCACCTGGACAGGCATGAAGCACAATGTCTTGGCGTTCTTCTTCGGTGATTTTACCGGCGATGAATGCACCATAGGATTGAAACGCGGACACAATATCCAGCGGTTCTTTTTTCTGGCTAAAGCCTGGTTTGATCGTGCCACCGTACACCATCAAACCAGGACGATTCAGTCGCGCCATGCCGATGATGCAGCCCGGCATGTTTTTATCGCAACCTGGCAAAGTGACTGCCGCGTCATACCACTGCCCGCCCATCACGGTTTCGATGGAATCTGCAATCAAATCACGCGATTGCAGCGAATAGCTCATGCCGCGAGTGCCCATCGAAATGCCATCGCTCACGCCGATGGTGTTAAAGCGAAAGCCCACAAGACCCGCAGCCTGCACGCCTTCTTTCACCGCTTGCGCCAAATCCAACAAGTGCATATTGCAAGTGTTGCCTTCATACCACACGCTGGCAATGCCAACCTGCGGCTTATTCATATCTTCTGTGGTCAAGCCAGTGCCATACAGCATGGCTTGCGATGCACCCTGAGATTTAGGCTGAGTGATTTTGGCACTGTATTTATTGAGTTCTGACATTAAAGTCTCCTGTTGTTAGAAAGCATGATGACATTTACTGCATTTTAGATGAAAAAGAAAATCATGAAAGGGTAGTGGTGCAATAAGAATGGTTTTGTCATGATAGAACGCGGCTTCCAAGCATAAATATCATCCTGTATGCACCACTACCTACTTTGACTGTGGCGTATGATGTCTTTGATTTCATCTTGTATCCAGCCCAACCA
>DYPD01000029.1 GCA_020720115.1 Thiomargarita sp.
AGCATATGATTTTATATATCTTTTATTTTAAATATTCAGTAATCCGACTATACTTCAATCAATTGTTGGCAACCAATCGAATCACCTACGAAAAACTTTCGATTAGCCTGTTGTGTTTATAGGCATGTAGCGCGTAAAATGCTCGGTCTTCCAGATTGGTAGACGCGTCTGAGTATTGACTTGCGACTCTCGCTTAATGGGGTTGTAAGCCCTTGATAAATCATGTTATTAAGAGATTAAGCCAGGAGATTTTTACCCCTATGTTGACTGCCGCAGAAAAAGCTGAAGTTGTTAAAGAATTCCAACGTGGTGTTGGTGATACCGGTTCACCAGAAGTGCAGGTTGCGCTATTATCCAAAAACATCAACGCCTTATCCGACCATTTTAAAGCCAATAAGCATGATAATCACTCTCGTCGCGGACTGATTCGCATGGTTAATCAACGCCGTAGCCTGTTAAATTACCTTAAATCTAAAGATTTAGAGCGTTACCGTGCGCTTATTGCGCGTTTGGGTCTGCGTCACTAAAAAACCTTTGATTAAAGCTGTTACGTTACTACCGCGCCTGCAAGCTGTACTTGCAGGCGTGATTGTTTTGCCCTGGAGTAAATTTAGCCTGGGACAAATGTTACTGATGTTGCGCCGTTCTTTGTTTGAACGTGCGTCTGCCCCTCAATTAAGTGGTCAAGGCAGGCGGGGCGTAGCGAAAAATGTTAGATAGGTCTGTGCAATCAGGCTGTCTACACCTAATTTCCAGACAATTCTGTTTAGGGATAACTGCATGAATCTGCATAAGAAGCAATTTCAATACGGGCAGCACATAGTCACGCTAGAAACCGGAGAAATCGCCCGTCAGGCGACAGGCGCGGTAATGCTCAGTATGGGGGATACGGTCGTATTGGTGACAGTTGTTGCCGCTAAGGACGCCAGACCTGGCTTAGATTTTTTCCCATTGACGGTAGATTATCAAGAGCGCACCTACGCCGCTGGGCGTATTCCTGCGGGTTTCATGAAGCGCGAGGGGCGTCCTAGCGAAAAAGAAACCCTCACTTCCCGCTTGATTGATCGCCCCATCCGCCCGCTGTTTCCCAATGGTTTCACTAACGAAGTCCAAATCATCGCCACTGTTTTGTCCTTAGACCCGGAAATTGATCCCGATATTCCGTCGTTGTTAGGCACTTCGGCAGTGCTGGCTATTTCAGGACTCCCTTTTCAGGGACCTGTTGGTGCGGCTCGGGTTGGTTATATTGATGATGAGTTTGTATTGAATCCGACCGCAACTCAGTTGAATAGTTCGCGTTTGGATTTAGTGGTAGCAGGCACCCGAGATGCGGTTTTGATGGTGGAATCCGAAGCCCAGCAATTATCTGAAGAAATCATGCTCGGTGCGGTACTGTTTGGGCATACGCATTTCCAAAGCGCGATTCAAGCGATTCAAGAATTTGCTGAAGCGGTCAATACGCCAGCTTGGCATTGGCAAGCGCCTGCCGCTAACGAAGCTTTAACGCAAGCAGTGGCACAAGCGGCTGAAGCAGCGGTGAGCGAAGCCTATAAAATCCACGATAAACTGGAACGTTTAGGGCGTTTATCTGCGCTGCGTAAAGCAACTGTGGCGCAATTGTGTGCTGTGAGTGACAGCGGCGAAAGCTGTTGGAACGAAGAAGCAGTGTTAAATGCCTTTGAAAAGCTAGAAAAACGCCTTGTACGCTCTTCTGTGTTGCGTGGCGAAGCCCGCATTGACGGACGCGATACCCGCACAGTGCGCCCCATCAGCATCCGTACTGGCGTATTACCGCGCACGCATGGCTCGGCGCTTTTCACTCGCGGCGAAACGCAAGCGTTGGTAGTGACTACACTGGGTACTGAGCGCGATTCGCAGTTGATTGACGCGCTGGAAGGGGAATATAAAGAAGGCTTTATGTTGCACTACAATTTCCCGCCCTACAGCGTTGGAGAAATTGGTCGCATAGGCACGCCTAAGCGCCGCGAAATCGGTCACGGACGCCTGGCAAAACGCGGCGTACAGGCAGTGATGCCAGCGCCCGAAGACTTTCCTTACTCAGTGCGCGTGGTGTCTGAAATCACTGAATCCAATGGCTCTAGTTCAATGGCATCTGTGTGCGGCTCAAGCCTTGCCATGATGGACGCAGGCGTACCCTTAAAAGCACCCGTCGCAGGCATTGCAATGGGTCTCATTAAAGAAGACGAACGCTTTGTGGTTCTTAGCGACATTATGGGTGATGAAGATCATCTGGGTGACATGGATTTCAAAGTGGCGGGCACGCAAGAAGGTGTAACCGCGCTACAAATGGACATCAAGATTAATGGCATTACCAAAGAGATAATGGAAACCGCACTGGCGCAAGCGAAAGAAGGGCGCTTGCACATTCTCAACATTATGCAGAAAAACATTGCCTTGCCGCGTGAAGAAATGTCCAAGTATGCACCGCGCATTATTTCCTTCCACATCAAGCCAGAAAAAATCCGCGAAGTCATTGGTAAAGGCGGCGCAACCATCCGCGCCATTACCGAAGAAACCGGCGTGAGCATAGACATCAGCGATGATGGCGAAGTCAAAATTGCTTCAGCAGATTTTGAAGCCAGCCAAGAAGCCCGTCGTCGCATCGAAATGATCAGCGCCGATGTAGAAGTGGGTATGGTTTACGAAGGCAAAGTGTCCAAATTGATGGATTTCGGCGCCTTTGTCACCATTTTGCCTGGTAAAGACGGCTTAGTGCATATTTCGCAAATTTCCGATGAGCGCGTCGAAAAAGTCAGCGACAAGCTCAAAGAAGGCGACATCATCCAAGTTAAGGTGCTGGAAATTGACAAGCAAGGGCGTATTCGCTTAAGCATGAAAGCTGTAAACCAAGCCTAAGATTTTACCCCCTCTCTACGCGGTCAAATTGTGCTTTTAACGGCGCACCTGACCGCGTTTTTTTGCGCCTTTCTTCAAGCTTTGAGCGGTGATTTTTCGTTCCCAGAGCTTATTGGCTGAGCGTAGCCGAAGTAAGCCTAGCTGAAGTAAGCAGAATCGAAGTAAAAATTGAAAATCATATGGGTGCAATAGGAACTTTTGTTCATTACTACAACGCAAACATTGCACCGGTTCTTTACCAGACAAAGTTGATTTTTACTGGATTATCATTCTTATTGCACCACTACCAATGTCTTTTTGTTTTGTCCATCATGATGTAGCAGAAAAAGGTAGACAACGAAAAAATATTGCCCCAACCTACTTGGCTATGATTTGCGTATGCTACCGTGCTAATGCGAATTGATACAACAATGCTTGTATAGTACGAAACTGTTAACATCATCAAGACTCTTAGCATGATTCCACCCAATGAAACTCAAATGACACAAGATAACAAACCGCCTTCTAAAGCAAGCTGGTTGGTCGTGGCAGTCATTATATTTTTGTTAGGCGCAGTGGTGTGCGGGACGGGTTCTGCCGCTGCGGTGTTATTTGCTGCCGCGTTGACCTTGCCAGCCGTACTGAGCAAACGGCGCATTGAAAGTGGGTTGGCGGTAATCTTGTTATTGCTGTGTTTGGCGGTGGGGGCATCCATATATGCTGAGCAAGGCTTTTGCGGCGAGTATTGTGATTATCTGCAACGCGGCAAAATTCAAATGGCAGTGAATTTACTGGAACAACTCAAATCCCCAGTAGAACGCTTTTATGCAACGCAACACGCCTGTCCCACACCCGTACAAATAGGCGCAGTGACCGCCAATAAATATGTGACAAATATTCTGCTCAACAGTAGCAATAGAGAAAAATGTCTCTACACTGCGGTGTTAAACACCAACATGGGTTTTCCTGCCAATACTACGCTGGGATTAGCCTATCTCATTCAATCGAATAGTTGGAGTTGTCACAATAAAGACACCGCCACTACCCAACTTGATCCCATTTATCTACCCTCTAGGTGTAAAGACTGATGTTCAAGAAAATCCTATTATCACTGTTGTTGTTGTTTGCTCTATTGGTCGGTTTTGTGGCGATAGGAATTTATCTGGATTCTATGGCAGAACAACAAGCGACAGGATTCTGCGATGCCATTCCTTTAGCAACTCCGATTGACGTTGCGCATTTCAAACAAACCCTGTTGCACGCTCAACCTGCGATGATTTTAGGGCGCGATGAAATTGATAATCTCAGGTTTAACATCAATGCACGGCGTGATGTCATCACGGAACAGAAGATTGCTGCATCAGGCATAGATGAATTTCTCAATAAAGCGGGCATAAAGTCGGCAGAAGAAGATAAACAAGCGTCTATTTTGGTATGGTTTCTCGGTTCTTTCCCCTATTCTGGGTATGTGTGTGAAATTCGTCTTGCACAACAGCGGGTCAGCAGCAAGCGGGTAGTCGCCATAGACTAAACGATTGAAAAACACGCGATGAATTAAATAACGCAGCACATACACATTATCGGTGCATATATCGCTCCCAAGTAAAAAATGCTCATGCCGCTGCTTAAAACTAACAAACCGTGTGACAAACGCAGTAGATAGACCGTCGGTGTTTGTGCGCGTACTGAAAGCAACAATACCAACAACGCGGTCAACGGTAGCAACATGAGGTATGGATGGAGCATCATTGCGAACTTTGTAATCCTTGGCAGATCGCCGCCAAAATCTTCAAATAAAGCAATCATATCAGGCACGAGCCAAAAAATCGTCACACTTACCGCATTCACAATCAGCGTGTCAATGGCGATCAAATAATGTACGCTATTTTGCCGGGAACGTGAAAAATAAAAGCGTAGAACCAACCAAGTCAGTGCAACGGCGACTATTACAAAAAAAGCAACAATGAGCAAATCCTCTCGTGTGGCAAATAGATAGACAAATAAAACTAGCGTCCAAATTGCCGTTACAAAAGTAAATGCGGTGAGTTTCAGCAAGAATAACAACATGAATGATGCTCCCATTAAAGATGGATGAACAGGTTAATTCTTTGTTTGCGTGACTGAATAAATCAACCCTCCAAAGAGGGCGGTTGCAAGACACCCGATGTATAAGGTTTCAATGCTGATAATGCCATACAAAGGATTCGCTACGCTAAAAGGCGCATACGGTAGAACATCTGCGTGCATAATGCTGTCAAGGGCGACATGGCTGTAGGTGCCGATAGAGGCACTGAGAAATGACACTGACCAACTGATCGGCAAGTGCTTGGATTCTCGCAGTATTTGCAGTCCCCATTCACCCAGGTATTTGCCCGATACCGCAGACAATAAACCTAAAATCGTCGCGCCAATGTAAGTATGAGAAAAACCATGCAATTCTCCGTTATCGGTGAGCATGGCATACAGTGGTTGAATATCAATGACTATTTGTGACCAGCCAAAAACCATTAACGAAAACTTGCGTTGCAAGACGGCTTTAATGGCAATTGCGGGTCCCATGTGTAGGGGTGTAAAGGGCATTTTAAGGTCTTGGTATATAATCGGATAGGACTTGACAGCGGTGGGAATGGACAGTTGCGCTTGCGGTTGGCTGAGGATTTTGATTTGTTCTGGCGCAAATGACATGTGCGCCAGAGCAAGGCATTTCCTTAAACTACGCCCTGTTCTTGCAAATAGGGCGCGTATTGTTTATCTACATCCAGAATGTGTTCTTTAAGCCAGATTTTGAGGAAATTTAACAGCATGTTGCTGTCTGGTGGGTTGCCTTCTTTGAACATATCCTGCATAAACACCACTTTTTCTGCTAAGGCGTCGTGTTCGGCTTTGTGTTCTGGGTAAGTGGGATAGCCGTGTTTGGCTAATAGGGCTTCTTCAAACTTGAAATGGGTTTTGGTGTAATCTAGCAATTCATTGAGTACCTTGTCGAGCATTTCTACGCCCTGTTGTGCTTGTACTGCATCATCAAATTGATTAATGAGTTCAACGAGACGTTGATGTTGCCGATCTATTTCAACAATCTGTAGTTCTAGTTCTGAATTCCATTGCATGAAAGCCATGACTTTTTCCTCCGGTGGTTAAACGGCGTGTGCCGCATTTGTAGTTGAATAAACGCGGGGTTGGCTGCGATTTTCAGCCTTTTTAGTATTTTTATTGAGGGCAAAATGATAGCGCCTTTGCCCTTGTGTGACAATTCCATAAAAAATAGCAGTTATTGCTATTTATCTGAATTTTCACACTTTTGTAAGTTGGCGTAGGTCAGCACCAACCATTTCGTGCCTAACCCTTTGAAATTAACCTGTATTCTTTGGGCTGCGCCCTGTCCTTCTTGCGCTAACACTATGCCTTCGCCGAATTTGGGGTGCAAGACGCGCTCGCCGAGGATAAAGGTGTTGCTGGCTGCGCTGGGTGCGGATGTAGCGATAGGCGGCGGGGTGAAAACCGGCTGGCTGACTGCGACGCTACGCAGGCGGATGGGTTCTATGAGTTCTGCGGGGATTTCTTGGATGAAGCGCGAGGAGCGCGTGTAGTTTTCTGTCCCATGCAGACGGCGCACTTCGGCATGGGTTAGGTAAAGTTGGCGCATGGCGCGGGTGATGCCAACGTAACAGAGGCGGCGCTCTTCTTCTAAGCCGTTGTTATCTTGCAAAGCCATTTGATGTGGAAAGAGCTTTTCTTCTAATCCACATAGAAATACCAGCGGGAATTCTAAGCCTTTAGCAGAATGCAGGGTCATGAGTTGTACGCATTGTTCGCTAATTTCCTTAGATTCTTCTCCGGTATCTAATGCAGTGTTGCTCAGGAATGCTTGCAGCGGTGTCATGCCGTCTAGTAGAAAGCTGTCGTCTTGGTATTGTTTGGTGGCGCTGATCAGTTCTTCTAAGTTTTCAACGCGCATTTGTTCTCGTTCGCCTTTTTTTTGTTTATAGAAAGCGCGTAAGCCGCTGTGTTCTAGTACATGCTCAGTTAATTCGTGTAGCGGTAATTGAGCGGTTTGCTGGCGTAATTGTAGAATCAATTCGAGGAAGCGCCGTAGCGCATTGGCGGCGCGTGAACTCATATCGCCAGCGACAATGACGCGGCTTGCCGCTTGCCACAGGGATAAACCGCCACGCCGTGCGACTTCGCGCACGCTTTCCACGCTGCGGTCGCCAATGCCGCGCGTGGGGGTGTTAATCACCCGTTCAAAGGCGGAATCGTCGTTGTTGTTTGCGAGTAAACGCAGATAGCCCAGGGCGTCTTTGATTTCTTGGCGCTCGAAAAAGCGTAAGCCGCCGTACACGCGATAGGGGATTTTTGCTTGCACCAATTCGCTTTCTAGCACCCGCGACTGGGCATTAGAGCGATAGAGCACCGCGCACTCTCGATAATGCCCGCCGTCCGCCGCCCAGCCTTGAATGCGCTCAACCACAAAACGGGCTTCGTCGTATTCATTGTAGGCGGTGTACAAACCAATGGGCGTTCCTTCGTTGCCAGTAGTCCACAGGTGCTTACCCAAGCGCCCGCTGTTGTTTTGAATCAATGCGTTAGCAGCTTCGAGAATAGTCGCGGTGGAGCGGTAATTTTGTTCCAAACGCAGCAGTTGGGTGTCTTGAAAATCCTGTTGAAAATTATGTAGATTGGTGACTTTTGCGCCGCGCCAGCCGTAAATCGCCTGATCATCATCGCCTACCGCAAAGCAACGTGCTCGGTCGCCTGCCAATAGCCGCAGCCATTGATACTGAATGCTATTGGTGTCTTGAAACTCATCTACCAAAATGTGCGCAAAACGCTGGCGATAATGTGTCAAAATCGGTGGTTTATCGCGCAATAATTCAAAAGAACGCAGCAATAACTCGGCAAAATCCAACAGCCCGCTTTTTTCGCAACGTGCTTGATAATTCAAGTAAATATCGCACATCACCTGGGTATATCTGTCATTATTGACGGCAATATCCTGCACCCGCCAGCCTTCGTCCTTGTACTGATTAATCTGCCATTGTGCCTGCTTGGGCGGCCATTGTTTTTCATCTAAATTCAACTCTTTCATGACGTTACGCAGCAAACGCAATTGATCATCTGAATCTAAAATCTGAAACCCCTCCAGCAGCCCCGCGTCCTGCCAATGAATGCGCAACAGCTTATGCGCCAGCCCGTGAAAAGTACCGACCCACATACGCGATCCCGATACGCCAACCAGGTTATGCAGCCGCGCCCGCATTTCGGTCGCCGCTTTATTGGTAAAAGTGACCGCTAAAATGCCGTGCGGCGATACCCGCTCCACCTGCATAAGCCAAGCAATGCGGTGAATGAGCACGCGGGTTTTACCGCTGCCCGCCCCCGCCAGCACCAACAAATTAACCGGCGGCGCACAGACCGCCTGGCGTTGTGCGTCGTTAAGGGGATCAATGAGGTAAGAGACGTCGTCTGAAGAATTTTGCATGTGAGAAGTATTTTCAACCTGGTGTGAATGCGCCAAGGGCGCCTGTTTGTTGGGTAGCGTGGCTGGTGGCTGTGTTGAATTGGCGGTCAACAGGCTGGCGAGTTAGGCTTCGGGCGGTGAGAGGGGGACGCCCATAGTGATTGCCATGACTGCCATGCGCACGGCAATGCCGTTGCTGACTTGTTGTAGAATCACTGAGCGCGGGCAATCGGCGACGGAAGAAGTCATTTCGACGCCGCGATTGATGGGACCTGGGTGCATGATGATGGCGTCTGGGTGGGCTTCTTCGAGTAGTGATTGGGTCATGCCATATTGTTGAAAGTATTCATGTTCACTGGGGAGTAGGGCGCTGTTCATGCGTTCGCGTTGCAGGCGTAGCATGACGATGACGTCTACGTCGCGGATGCCTTGACGTAGGTTGTGGTAGGGATGGGCGCCGAGTTTTTCGAGGTGTTGGGGCAGTAAGGTTTTGGGACCGACGGCGCGGATTTCCATGACGCCGAGGGTGCTGAGGGCGTGGATCAGGGAGCGAGCGACGCGGGAGTGGAGGATGTCGCCGACAATGGCGACGCGCAGAGGCGCGAAATCGCCTTTGTGTTGTTGGATGGTGAGCACGTCGAGCATGGCTTGCGTGGGGTGTTCGTGGCAACCGTCGCCCGCGTTGACTATGTGCGTGTGCTGGGAGACGTGTTCGGCGATGAAATGCGCGGCGCCGCTGGAGGCGTGGCGCACGACGAACATGTCGCAGTGCATGGCTTCGAGATTGTGTAGCATGTCGGTGAGGGATTCACCTTTGCTGCTGCTGGAGGCGGTGATGTTGAAATTGATCACGTCAGCCGATAGGCGTTTGGCAGCGATTTCAAAGGTGGTGCGGGTGCGGGTGCTGGGTTCAAAAAATAGGTTGATGACGGTTTTGCCGCGCAATAGAGGCACTTTGCGGATTTTGTTGTCGCTGGGACTGATGAAAGATTGCGCCACTTTGAGGATTTTCAGGAGAAATTCGCGCTTTAAGCCTTCAATGCTGATGAAGTGCTTCAGCCGTCCGTTGGGGTCAAATTGGATTGTGTTCATCGGTTTTGAATGGATAAGGTGAATGCGGCTATGTTGAGTTGCAGGTATTGATGGCTATCGAGTTGCAGCCGGATACCGGCGATGTCGGCTTGAATCGGGAGTTCGCGCCCGTTGCGTTCGGCTAATACGACGAGGGTAACGCTGGCAGGGCGCCCGTAGTCGAAAAGTTCATTTAAGGCAGCGCGGATGGTGCGCCCAGTGTAGAGCACATCGTCTACTAAAATAATGTGGCGGTCATTCAGGTCATAGGGTAAATCTGAGGCACCGACGCTGGGGTGCAGTCCCGTTTGCGAGAAGTCGTCGCGGTAAAAGGCAATGTTTAATTTACCCAACGAATCAGGCAGTTGCAAATGTGGATAAAGCTGTTCGGCAACCCAAACACCGCCGCTGTGAATGCCGATCATCAAGGGTGGCGTGGGGAAGCTTAACATTTTGCTGCGCAAAGCTTGGATCATGTGCTCTAACAGCGCGGGCACTTCAATAGGCATGTTAGCGTGTGTGTGCAAACCAGGTTTCCAGGATAATTTGTGCCGCTACTGCGTCCAGATCGGTGTCTGAATCGGTGCGCTCGGCTGCGGCATGGGTGGATAGAGTTTCTTCAATGGCATAAACCGGCAGGTGATAACGCCCTTCCAATTGGCGCATGAATTTTTGCGCCGCTCGCGTGCTGTGACTGGCAGAGCCATCCGCATGTAAGGGCAGACCAACGACTAAGTTATCGGGTTGCCATTCCCGAATCAAACCGCTAATGCTTTCCCAATCGGGCTGCTGTTGTTTCGCACGGAGAATGCGCAACGGCGTGGCAGTACCAGTGAGTTTTTGCCCCACCGCCACACCGATCTTTTTATGTCCGTAATCAAAACCAATAATATAAGTCATTTACTTTTATGAATTATTTTGACTGAGAAGCAGCAGGAATCTGGCTATCCATCAGGCTCAAGGCATGAGCAACGCCGTCTATCAATAACAAGAGTTCATCTTGGTTGTAGGTTTCTCTGGGGGAGCGCGTGATAAACAGTTGCAGACTGCGTAAGGCATCTTGGTAGCCGAGCTTAAAGCGTTCCTTTAAATCGGTTTCGCGCTTTTCCCATTGCAGGCCATAGCCCAAGCTATAGCCGTCGCTGAAACCCTGTTGATAAATCGCGCCTTGCCCCGGACGCGGATTAGCTGAAGAACAAGCACAGCCTTCTGGTTTGGAGCAGCTATAAGATAAGGGAATGCACGCATTGCCGCAGGGCTTACTGTTTGTGGTGCAATAGCGACAGCAGGCTTCTAATGGCAATTCGGCGGAAAAAGCCGTAGTATTGAACGCAATGGCAATTAAAAAAAATATATATTTCATAAAGTTATCAATCCATTTTAGAAAAATTGATGCACTGGAGTGTTGCTTTGATGTTCAACACTCCAACACAGTGAGCAACTATTTAACAAAGAATGTGTGAACTGCGGCTTCCAGGGTTTCGCGCATATCGGGATCGTCTGTTAAAGGCGTAACCAGCGTCATAGAACAAGCTGCCAGCGGATCAACACCTTCGGCAATCATTTGTCCGGCATATACCAGTAAGCGCGTAGAAATCCCTTCATCTAAACCATGTCCTTTGAGATTACGGGCGCGGTGAGCAATTTGCACCAGTTTGCCAGCAATGGCTTTATCCACACCGGTTTCGGTGGCGACAATTTCGGTTTCCAACTCAGCTTGCGGGTAATCAAAGTTCAATGCACCAAAGCGTTGTTTAGTGGATTGTTTTAAGTCCTTCATCAAACTTTGATAGCCCGGATTGTAAGAAATCACCAATTGAAAATCCGCATGGGCTTCAATTAACTCGCCTTTTTTATCCAACGGCAAAGTGCGGCGATGGTCAGTCAGCGGGTGGATCACCACAGTGGTATCCTGACGCGCCTCAACCACTTCATCCAGATAACAAATCGCCCCCAAACGGGCAGCGGTGGTTAAAGGACCGTCTTGCCATTGAGTGCCGTCTTTATCCAGCAAAAAGCGCCCAACCAAATCAGAAGCCGTCATGTCTTCATTACAAGCAACAGTAATCAGCGGGCGCCCCAGTTTCCATGCCATATATTCAACAAAGCGCGATTTACCGCAACCAGTCGGACCTTTTAACATCATTGGCATCCGCCGTGCGTAGGCAGCCTCGTAAAGTGCCACCTCATTGCCAACGGCTTTGTAATAAGGTGCTTTTTTAATTTTGTATTGATCCAGGTTTATCATCTGTCAGTCTTCCTTTAATCAGCAATGTATTGAAGTTTCTCTATTTTTGCAGCCAGATACGGGCGCAAAAATATGCTAGGCAACCCAATTATACTCATACCCGTCCTAAACTGCATTGTTCTACAACGCAAAGGGGAGAGAGGGAACACAAATCAGTTGTATAAGCAAAAACCTTGTGTTTGCCAGAGCAAATGTTGGTGTATGTAGCGCTTGGAGTCTATACGAATACGGGAATTACAGTGAAAAGTTGTCATTTTAAGGCAGTTTTTCGGTTTTCTGCGGCAACGAGTAAGGCGCAAAAACCAAGTTACTCAAGTCAACAACATCACAATTCTGGCGTGACCCAGGTGCATAGGTTTGGTCATCTCAATCGCTGTAACGCGGCTGCGTCAAAAGCGTTTTTATCATGGAGATGAGCATCTTCTCCTAAAAAGATGCTCATTTGCCCCATTTTTTAGATTCGCATAACGAGTTAAAACGACCCGAACCATTTCGGAATGAGAGCCAAGATCAGAGCGCCTTTGGCTTTTCTTGCAAAAAATACTCTGTGCCGCAGTAAGGACATTTGGCATATCCATGCCCTTCAATGAATAAATACACTCTCGGATGCGAATTCCACAAGCTCATGCCTGGCATGGGGCAGCTCAAGGGCGTTTGCTCAAGGGTGATTTCGCAGCGATTTTGTGCGTTAGGGGTCAAGTGATTTTCTGCCATGTCAATCTCCTGAGAACAAATTCAAGTATTTTTAAGGGGCTTAAGTGCGTGCTAGGCAACGTAAGTCAGCCAGTGCTGATAGTCTGGGCTGCGTCCATGCACTACGTCAAAGTACTGACTTTGCAAGCGTTCAGTGATGGGTCCTCGCGCACCGTTACCAATCATGCGGTTGTCTAATTCTCGAATCGGCGTCACTTCCGCAGCTGATCCAGTGAAAAAGGCTTCGTCAGCAATGTACACTTCATCGCGGGTGATGTGTTTTTCTTGTACCTGCATACCGTTAGCTAGGGCGAGTTTGATAATAGTGTCGCGGGTAATGCCATTGAGCGCCGAGGTTAAGAAAGGCGTATAAAGTATGCCGTCGCGCACGATAAAGATGTTTTCGCCACTGCCTTCTGCAACATAGCCTTCGGCATCTAGCAACAAGGCTTCGTCATAGCCACAGGCTAAAGCTTCTTGCAGCGCCAACATGGAATTGATGTAATTACCCGTAGCTTTGGCTTTGCACATGGTGATGTTGACATGATGCCGTGTGTAGGAAGAAGTGCGAATGCGGATACCTTTTTCGATACCTTCTTGTCCCAGATAAGCGCCCCAGGTCCAGGCAGCAATGGCTACATTGACTTTGAGATTATCTGCCCGCAAACCCATGCCTTCTGAGCCAAAAAAGGCGATAGGGCGAATGTAGGCGGTTTCTAGTTGATTTTCCCGCACCGCAGCACGGCAGGCTTCATTGATGACCATCTGATCGAAAGAAATGGGTATATTTAAAATGCGCGCCGAATCAAATAAACGGCGCGTATGTTCAGGTAAGCGGAAAATGGCGGTGCCCTGCTCAGTGCGATAAGCGCGTAAGCCTTCAAACACACCCATGCCGTAATGCAGGCTATGGGTTAAGACGTGAATGCGTGCTTCACGCCAGGGAATCAGTTCGCCATTAAACCAGATGACGCCATCACGGTCATCCATAGACATTGCAGCTTCTCCTCGTAAAATGAACCAGTTACACGATGCTGTTACAACGCTGTCACGCTGCCAGGCAGGTTTTAGTCAGTGCCCTGCACCTTTAATAAACCTGATTGCGTGAAGCAACGCGAGCATTAAAGCTTTTTATTGTAGCGGGAGTGCTGGCGATTAGATAGAAAAATATAGAGTTTTGGCAACCTCACCACTTGGCTTGACTGTTACTGGCGGACGCTTAAACTATCCCCTCCCTTTTTTCGCACAGGTTTTCTTGCCATGCCGCTTTCGCTGTCTTCAAACATCTTGTTTTCCTTATTCACGCGCACTTTTGTGTGGGGGCTGTTTTTTTTGCTCCTGTATGTGCTGAATTCTTTTTTTCTACTGATTTTTCTTACCTTTGTATTTTCTTATATTTTGGCAACGGGTTCAGCGCGTCTTGAACCTTTCATCCACAGTCGCACGCGCCGAGTGGTGTTATTTAGCAGTTTATTTGTCAGTATTTTGCTGGCGCTCATGCTGTATTTAACCCCACAAGTGATTAAACAAGCAGAAAGCTTTGCGGCTGAATTTAGCGGCTATGTAGAACGCATTGATCAAGAAATTTTCGACATCACACAAGAATATCCATTCATCCAGGATTGGACACAGCAATTCAAAGACCCAGAAGAAATACCAATTGCTGATGAAACACAAAAAGCTGAAAAACCTTCGCCCACTTTATTTCTGTTTAAGCAATTGTTGGGGATGGCAAATGATGACGAAGAACCGCACAAACGCTTAGAACAAGCGATTAGTAGCATGAAAAACATTGGCGTGAAAATTCTTTCGGTGTTATCTGCTTTTTTACTGGCACTATTGTTTTCTTTTTTAATTGTGTTGGATTTACCCAAACTCAGCGCCGGCGTGCAGGATTTACAAAATACTCGGTTGCGTTTTATTTATGAAGAAGTCGCAGAGAGTATCCGCAATTTCAGCATGGTATTAGGGCAAGCATTCGAGGCGCAATTTGTAATTGCTTTACTCAATACCCTATTGACGACCATAGGTTTATATTTTTTAGGCATGGGACAACATGTGGCATTTTTATCAGTCATCGTATTGTTATTCAGCTTTGTTCCCGTTGCTGGCGTGTTTATCAGTTCCATTCCTATTTGCTTAATTGCACTACAAACACAAGGCATTTCTGTGATGCTTGCCGCCATCGGTTTGATCACTTTAATCCACATGATTGAAGGCTATATCCTAAATCCACGCATTTACGGCTATCGAATGCGCATTAACCCTGTGATTGTACTCATTATTCTGACTATTGGCGGCAAGTTATTCCATTTCTGGGGGCTGATTTTAGGCGTACCTGTGTGTACCTATATTTTCGGTCACGCGATTCGCTACCCTGTTGCTACCGCCCCAAAACCTAGCATCGCTACCCCTTCTTAAATGAATGCGCTCTCTTTCCAGCGTTTAGCCGCATTGCTGGCAATCAGCCTAGTGCTGTTTGCTGTGCTGGCGGCAGGCGTTTGGTTTATGTCAAAAATCGAGCGCGTTACCCACATCAAAGAACTAGGCTATCCAGGCGAAGCCCGCTACAACCCGCTGTTAGCCGCACGGCGACTACTGGAAACAATGCAGATTAAAGTCAAAGCCGTCCACCATTTGCCACACATCAAACACAGCTTACAGCCAGGTGATGTACTATTTTGGGTACAAAACTACCGCGCCTTATCCGTCGAAAAAAGCCAAACGGTGTTGGACTGGGTGGCACACGGCGGTCATGCGCTGATGATTAGCAATAGCATTGAAAATCAAGAAGATACAGAGCAAGACCCGCTCCTAGAAGCGCTGCATGTACAACAACGCAGCCTGGAATTAACCGATCAAGCCATTCTCGATACACCACCAGCGACAGTACGTCTGCCCGATGCCGAAACGACTTTTCAAGTGGATTTTCAGCCAGATTATGTGCTCAATCTCAAAGAAACTGCGCAGCCTACAGAAACCCATGTTTTGCACTTGCCCCACGAAAAAGGGCATGTCACAGTTCTGAGCGATGTTTGGTTTTTGCACAACGCCCGCATCGGCGAGCACGACCACGCCCATTTTTTCTGGGCACTGCTTAATTTACAACAGCGTCCAGAGCGCGTCTGGCTCGTATACCCACTCAACAGAGGCTTAGTGGACAACAGTGGTATTCGCCGCAAACCAACCCAACAAAGCAACTGTGAAGACTGCGAAGCGGGTGACGGCGCGGATAGCGAAGCGCCGAGTTTGTGGGCATTAGCCTGGAACAAAGCCTGGTTTCTGCTGATCAGCCTGTGCGCTTTAATCATCGCCATGCTCTGGTTAGCTTCGCGGCGCTTTGGCGCTCTGCTCACGCCGTCCTCAACGCAACGTCGCCGCCTGCTCGA
Source organism: Thiomargarita sp. (assembly GCA_020720115.1). Taxonomy (GTDB): domain Bacteria; phylum Pseudomonadota; class Gammaproteobacteria; order Beggiatoales; family Beggiatoaceae; genus BB31. The sequence goes on from DYPD01000029.1 coordinate 15,716, forward strand.
GCATATCGAAGCCAGCGGCGAATTTCTCTGGCAAACCGGACAAGCCAACCAACTGCTACGGGGTTTGCGTCAAGAAGTTTTCAAAGACCTGCAACGCCAGCAACCCACTTGGCTCTCCCTTGCCCGTGCTGACCTCAGCCAATGCCTCGGTGAACACTGTGCGCTACCGCCAGCGCGAGTACAAAGTGCCCTGTATCATGTGCAATTTACCTCCACCGCCGCCTTTACCGATGCAGTGCAATGCCTAAAACACATCAGGAGAGCTTTGTGAGTAGTGAGCAAAGCGGAACATTTTCTCTATCTGCGGTATGATTACAACTGGCGGTAAGAACAAAACGGATAACATACCTTAAAAGAATATTGTCCATACTTTCAAACTTTCCAGGTTTTAAAAACCTGGAAAATTTTCTCCCGATTGGATGTGGAGCTAATATGACAATTGAGCAACTTGCAAGCGACGCGCTACAACTTAACTCACATGAACGTGCAATACTCGCTGAACTCATCTGGGAAAGCCTGGAAGACCCGTATTTTCTTGCTTCCGAACTATCGGACGTTGAATCACTCGCGTTATCGCTACAGCGGGATAAGGAAATCGAGCAAGGCACTGCAATCCCTTTATCTCATGCTGATTTGATGGGTAGATTACGCCATGAGAATTGAATATCATCCCGCAATTGAACAAGAATTGCGGGAGATTATTCACTACTACAACCAATGCTCTCCAGGCTTTGGCGTAGAGTTTTTGCATGAATTTGAACGGCAAATTTTGAAAATGACTGCCATGCCGAAGCGTTGGGCGGTTATTGAAGGCGATACACGCCGCTGTTTGATGAGGCGTTTTCCATATGTCGTTTATTTTCGCGTCATCAATGATGAAATATTGCGGGTAACAGTGATTAAGCATCAGCGCCAACACCCTGACTATGGACAAGGACGGAAATAATTCTCTCTATGCAACCGCAACCTATGCAACTTCCCCCGGCAAACGAAAAAATCCACAAAGCCATCGAAATAGTACAACGGATGCGCGAAGAAGTTGCGCGTGCCCTGGTTGGGCAAACACAAGTCATTGAAGAAGTGCTGATAGCTTTGCTGGCAGCGGGGCATGTACTGATTGAAGGCGTGCCAGGGCTGGGCAAAACTTTGTTAGTGCAAGCCTTGGCAAAGGCCTTTGAAGGCGATTTTACCCGCATCCAATTCACCCCCGATTTAATGCCCAGCGATGTAACCGGACATGCACTGTACGACATGAAAACCGAGTCTTTTCATATCCGCAAAGGACCGGTTTTCACGCATCTGCTGTTGGCTGATGAAATCAACCGTGCACCCGCTAAAAGCCAAGCGGCCTTGTTAGAAGTCATGCAAGAACAACAGGTAACGATTGAAGGCAAAGCCTTTGCGGTGGCTGCCCCTTTCATGACACTGGCGACGCAAAACCCGATAGAACAAGAAGGCACTTACCCCTTGCCCGAAGCGCAACTGGATCGCTTTTTGTTTAAAATTCAGATCGCCTATCCCAGTGAAAGCGAAGAAATCGCGCTGCTCAAGCAGGTCACTTCAGCGAAAAGTGGGGAAAAACTGGATGTCAGCCGCGTCAACCCAGTGATCAAGCCAGAAACCGTAGTGCGTTTGCAGCGCATTGCCGCCAGCGTACAAATGGACGAAAAACTCTACGAATATGCAGTGCGCATCGTAGCAGCAACCCGCGCTTGGGCAGGCATCAGCATGGGCGCAGGACCGCGTGGCAGCATCGCGCTCATCCGCGCCGCGCGTGCCGCTGCGCTGTTAGCAGGACGGGCTTTTGTATTGCCCGATGACATCAAAGGCATCGCGCTCGCTACCCTGCGCCACCGCATCTCACTGGCACCAGAATTGGAAATCGAAGGGCAATCAGTAGACTCAGTGCTGCGGGCGCTGTTAGAAAAAATCCCCGCACCTCGACTCTAAACCCAAAAGTCTGCATCAGTCTATGGTTTGACAACAAAGGCTATCTATCAAATTCTGGGGATAGTAAAACTATACCAATTATAAAACATGCCATAAAAAACCCTCTAGGCTTCAAAAACCTAGAGGGTTTGATTTCTATAAATGATGAATTTTGGCTATAGTAGTTGCTTCGTTCTTGTTTCGCTTGCACTACATCAAATAAACAATGGCAAGCACCGCCGTAATCAAGCCAACAATAGTGCCATGAAAAATACTCAAGGTTTCTGAAAGGCAGACCTTGAACCAACTTCCCACCGGCTTTTCTTGTTTGATTTCCTCTTCGGAAAGCATGATATTCATTGAGAAATCAATTTGATCCTCGCTTTTTTTGGATACATGGCTATACAAGCGACGAAACAACCTTTCCTGATGTAAAAAATAACCGTCCAATGTCCAAAACGCCAATGCTGGAAAGTAGGCTAATCCGACTAATAGGATTTTTGTCGGCTGCGTCGCCTGTGTGGTTGCCAACGCGAACAGCGCGGAAATAATTACCACGCTCCACCCTTTCAGCGCAAACGAATTGCCCGCCATGCGGTTAATTACGCCTTGAATCATTTGCAAATGGGCGATTTTGAGTTTTGCATCCATGTTCATGTTCTCGCTTAAAATTCGTACAACGCCAACGCGCCGCGTTTATTCAGTGGCACGGCTAAAATACAGTTTTCCGTGCCCAATGCGCAATGAAAATCAAAGCTGCGCAGTGGTAAATCGTCACCATTAGACTCTAGCAATTGCGGACGCGGCGCGGAGGGTAGTTCCAGGCTGAACAATTGCCGAGCGCGTTCCACCTCCCAAAAACGTACCGTCGCATCCGCGCCAGCAGTAATCAAATGTCCGCTGGGGGCGAATTTCGCTTGTAAGATAGCTTCAGTGTGACCGGGCAAGGTTTGCGCTTGCTCGCTTAAGCCGTGTTTGCTGACAGTAAACAGGCTAACGGTTTGGGTATTGCCCACTGCCACTGCATAGCGCCCATCTGGACTTAAGGCGGCAGACCACAGACTGTTTTTGTCTAAGGCGCGTGACGCGCCGATTTTGTTTAATTTGCCGTTGCTGAAAGCGTAATAATGCAACTGAGAACAGTCGGCAACCAGCAGGCGTTGTCCAGTACGGTCAAACGATAGGGCAACGATTTGTGCATTGACGGTATCTGCACTGTATTGGCTGTAGTCCTGTGTCGTCAACACCGCAAGTCCGCCTTCTTCATTCCCTAAAATCAACCATTTGCCATCTGGTGAGAATGTCAGCTTGCTTATTACGCCAAATTCGGCGATCTGATCCGCCTGGATATTTTCTGCTTGCCCCAGTTGCCCCGCTTGCCAGGACCAGCGTTTCAGCTTTTTATCATAACCCGCCGAAAACAGAGATTGATTATCCGGGCTAAAAACTAACGCACTTTCGCTAATGCGACCATCATGTCCCTTGACAGGTGCGGATAAATCACCCGCTTTACGGTCATAAACCTGTAATTTGCCCGTTGCCGAACCCAGCACCACATACCGCCCGTCTGCCGAAATTGCCGTAGCGGTGTTGTTTAGCTTGGCGAATGAGGGATCATCTTCCATTTTTTGATGATTGGACAATGTCATCTTCCAACAGTGTAATGTGCGGTCATTGCTTACCGAACACACCTGCTCACTGCCAGCAACCGCCGCCAATGCGCGAACCCGTCCGCTATGTCCTTCAAACACGCGCAACGTGCGCCCGCTGTCTACATCCCACAAGCGCAAGGCAAAATCATCGCCGCTGGATACCAGGCGTGTATCCTTATCAATAAATACCAAGCCATTCACCATGCTGTCGCCGTATTTTTTCAACTCGCGGGTTGGGGTTAATGTTTGCGTATCCCACAAGATAATCTTGCCATCCGCGCCACCGCTGGCAAGCAGTTTAGTATTTTTGCTTAGTGCTAGGCGCTCGACGCTGTGGGTATGACCGGTCAGTGTTTGTTTTTCTGTGAGCATCCCTTTCGCCGCCCAGTCAAATACGACGACACGGTTATCGCGGAATGCCGTATATACTTGTTTATCTGTGACAACCAGCGCATTGATCGCAGAAGAATTTTCGTACAATACCTGTTCTACACCCGTTGCCAACTCACGCACATAGATTCTGCCGCCCGCAGTCGCGTACAGAATCCTCGTGTTATCAGCAGTTAAAGCCAGCGCATGAATGTCGTTCGCTGTGTTTTCATTATACAAATCTTGTTTATCTTCAAGCCCTCCAACCCACCAAGACTTTAGTGGTTGCGGTTGCACAAAGCCATTGAATTGCCACTGAATCAATTGCCCATCATTGCCTGCACTGAAAAAATAGTTTCCTGTGGGATGGAACAACAGCGCATTGATGTTATGAAAATGTCCACTGTTAATTGACCGGTGCTGTTCAGTATGGCGTAAATCCACCAGATACAAATGCGGCTGCTCTTCATCTTGTTTTTCACTTCCCGCAAGCGCGTACTGTCCAGCGGGCGAGATCACCAGTGCGCTTAAAGGCTCAATTTTGGGGTATTTTTGCTTGTCCAAAACCAGCGTGGATTTGCTCTCTCGTGTGGTTAAACTGCTGAGGGTTATTTTGGTTTGTAATAAATGATTTGAATAAATGTCGTGCGCTTGAATTAAAAAATTCTCTTTTTCTGAAGCAAGGCTTAACTTGTCTTGTGCATCTGAGAAACGCCCAACAGATTCCAAAGTAATCGCTTCAGATAAATGCAAGTCAAACTGATAGCGCCGATCTAACATCCCTTTCCAAACAACACCGAGTATCACAATGAGTAGAAGCGCTGCGGCTGCCTGCAAAGAACGTTTTATGCAGTATTGTCTGTTTTGTATCGCCTGGCTTGCGCGTAAGAAAGCCTGAATATCGGTTAAAACATTTTCGTCATCTGCCACATACCGACTCAGCCATACCCGCTTCGGCTGAAGTTCCGCAACCCGCTGGCTTGCTGCCGCTAATTTACCCCCTGTCCAGAAGGTCTGTTTACCCTCAGTTTTCCAGCGCAACGCATCTCTAACCCGCTGGCTTGCTGCCGCTAATTTACCCCCTGTCCAGAAGGTCTGTTTACCCTCAGTTTTCCAGCGCAACGCATCTCTATATAAATCATGCAACAGTGCGCCATCTTCAGCATCCTGCCCCGCCCATTGGCGCAAGCGCGGCCAGTACATAATCAAGGTTTCGTGGCTAACATCCAGCATCGTATCTGGTTCTAGCGCAAGTTCTTTTATTTTATCCGTCATAGTGACGCGGTGCGTAGGCGGGGTAAGAATATGGTTTGCTGGGTGGCGGTAGATGTGGAGTAATTGGCTTAACTCAGCGTGCAGATTGGCATAATCTTCATCGTCATCGCTAAATAACGCGCAGACATCGGCAAACCTGACCACCCGCCTGACCAAGCGTTTATTGACGTTGTCATATTCAACTAACGCAGCAAAAATTTTAGCCAATTTTTGTTGGTTTTCAGGTGTTAAGGTATAAAAAAGTTTTTCCAGCGTATGCACTAAGGCGGCTTGTAAGGGATTGTTGGTTAAGTCATGTTGTTTGTCGATCTCACCTAAATAGACTTGTAAATCCGCTTGCTGTGCAGGCAATAGGCGCGGCGCAATCTGGACGGCGGACAATTGCGTAATGGCTTGATAATCTTGTAATTGGATTTCAATAGAGGGGGGGAGTGGTGGTATTTTCTCAGCATTTTTTAGGGCTTTAACCCTAAAAATGCCACCCGCTTTTAATTCTTCAGTGCGATCTTCCGCCTTAAGCCAACTGCGGTAGAGGGCGTGTTGCAATAGGGGCAAGCGGTCGGGAATGTAGTAGGGTTTTTCATCAAGTGTGGGCAATTCTTCCATCGCATTTAATAACTGCCTCACCAAATCCTCTTCCATTCTACAATCATAGTTTTGTTTTTTTAGTGGTTTACGAATGGCTTGCTCACGTTCCTCCTCGCTCATACGCGGTAAAAGATAAACCGCATCGCCAATAGCCTCCGCCAGTCCTTCCATTTGGGTACAATGTTCCAAATATTCCGGGCGCATGGTGAGAATGACAGCAACATCGGGGTGCGTTGCAGCAGTCAGCAATAATCTGACAAACTCAATGGCATCCCCTTGTAAACTGTCGTCGGTATAGCGGAACAACTCTTCAAATTGATCGATCAGCAGGAGATAACGCGGGGGCAAGCGTTTAGTCTCAGTCTCTGAGCTTGACGGGTCTTTATCCTCTGTCTGGTTTTGAAGTGGCGGTGAATGAAGCTGTTCAAGTAAATCCTGGAAACTATAAGAACCTTGCCTTAAATCCCCCTCCAATAATTCAATCAGCATGTCAGGGCTGTCTGTCTGCACATACAAGCTCTCTTGGTAGGCAGTATAAAAACCGCTTTGCGAGTTTTCTAACAAGCCCTTGGCAAGCTCGTAATAAGGTGCCGACCCTGGACGGCAGTCAGCAATATGCCAAGCATGAACGCTATCTGTTTCCAATTGGGGTAATAAACCGGCTCTGACTACTGAGGATTTGCCACACCCAGATACCCCAAGTACCGCAAGCAAGTGTATGTCTGTTGCAAAACAGTCGATCAATTTTTGCTTTAACAGCCCAATCTGATCATCCCGCCCACAAAGCAAACTGGCTTCTTGTTTTGTGAAAGGTCTTAAGCCAACATAAGGATAGCGATCTGCCGTCATGATTTTTCGTCCATTGCCTGAACCTTGTGAATCACTGTACTGATAAATTGTTCTATTCTGCCACCCTTAGCACCTCGTAGTAGTTTTTTATATTTTTCATCAGAGATGTTTTTAATTTCCCTGAGTGGTATCTCATGCCGCCACACGAGCACGGGTATGTTGTTATTCACAGCAACACGGTATTGTTCATAAGCATCATTGGTTATACAACTTTCTTTATCAAGCAAAAGAACAAAGAGTTTACAACCTGCGCTAAAAAACTCGAACCTAGCTTGCGCGTCTACTTGTGGTAAATCAAGCGTCAAATTATCCAGCGGTGCGAAGCTAATCTTGTAACCTTTTAGTTCATTAGCAATCGCTTGGCGTTGCGTGGCGAGTGAACTTGGAACAATTGAAAGATACACTGTGTTTCGGCGAGGTTTACCTAGTTGTTCTTGGCAAGTTTTGACCAGCTCCACAATTGTCGCTGCAATATCGTCTATTTTTTTATAATAAATGATATTCTTATTCTTCAAGGCTTGTGTTCCAAACCGAGAATTTCCATCAAAAAATCTTCCCACCTTTAACTGTAGTAAACACTCAAGTATATTTTGAATGTCTTGTTGCCTTCCTTTAGAAATATATTCTGAAATTGAGTATTGATATTTTTCAATAGCAATTAATAGGATTCTTTTGCAACCAGCATGCGCTATTCTTGCCTGTACTTCTTCTATAGTCCAGTTACTATTAAAATACGCGGGAGAAACAAAAGCAACAAATATGCAAGAGGTTTTTGCTGATTCTAATATGGATTGTTGTACGGGGCCATCTTGAAGTGATTCCGTATCAAAAAATACCAGTAGCTCTCTCCCTAAACTACTACCACTACGTTGTTTAATATAAGTTACAGTTTTCGTAACCCATGTCTCAGCACGTTTAGAATAGGGGGCATTATCAAATCTTGCATAACTAAAAAAAACTTCTGTTTCTTTATTTTCATTCACAACACACTCCTCCTCCCCAAAAGCATTTGAATGATACAAGACGAAGATTGTTTGGTTTGTTCTGTGGCTGTACCTGTACCTGTAGCAGTCCCAGTGCTTTTAGCCTCATCAACTTCTTCTGGCGATTTGCATTTGGGGTTACTAGATGTGCATGGTACTGGGGTTTCTCCACCATTGGCAGCAACAAACCGCGCCCACCCACGATCAGCCCCTATCCCCAGCAAGAACAAAAAACTTACCAGCATCACAGCCAAATAGACTAGCTGCCGAACAAACTTTCTTTTCATGGCTTTTCTCCTACCTGTATCCTGAAAAGAGCCTTAGTGCTGTTGTTCAGCGAATAAAACCAGAATAACCTCTTTCGTCAGTATGCTAGGATGATGTAGTATTTTCATTGTTTTTACCTAAAACGGGCGAGGGATAAACCAAATGAGTAAGAATGCCGATCCGAGAGATGAACTCTATGAGTTGTATGCGTTAAACCATTTGCATCGTCGTCCTGATTTGTCGTTGTCAAAATTGGAAAATGCCGACGAAAATGCGCTGTGTGAGGCATTGCCTTTCCTGTTTAAGCCTAATCGTTTACTGGCGTTACACGCAGGTGATGATAAAAAAGGTGGACGCCCGACAGACGATCCCTATAACCGTTGGCTGATTAAGTTGGACTTACCCAAAGCCTTACCTGTGATCGCTGTCGTCAATAGGCAGTGGCAGCTATCACTATGGCATTACAAAAATGATGCAAACTCAGGCGGACTTTTTCCACTCAGTGTAACCTCAGAGAACTTGAAAAACAACTCAAACGCCCCACCGGACACGAACATCATCTTGCTGCCAAAGAAGGACACAAACGCAGAATACCAGCGTGACACCTTTGAACTGATACGCTTTGAAAAAGCGTGCAGTTCAAAACACATCTATTTAAGCCTGTTTACACAATACTCCGAGCATTTTTTACGCCTCGATTCCAGTAATTTTGAGTCAGACTCTCCTCAAATTTCCTATTTTTTGACACGGATTGATTTTCCAACGGAGCAAACGGATCAAGAGAAAATACTTTCTAGGCAAATTGGCGGTTGGGACGACAGCACAAGTTTCTTTTTTAGTTGGGGTGAGGAACAGCCGCTTTGTCAAGAGGCACCGAAAGGCATGAGTGGGAGTAAACGGCTTGATCTTTCCGATGAATTAGCAGATGCGAAGCGGCGACTATGGGCGGCGGCAGAACGAGACGACGCACTAGCCCTAGGCGGCAATTTTGACGCGATTTTGTTTCGTGTGCGTCCGTCGGCGGAATTTGTTCAATTTCCCATGCCCGGCTTAGTCAGGTGTGCGGCTGTTGTTGCTGCGCCAGCACAGGAAGAATTTGGAACACCCATAAATCAAAAGGATATTGGACCGCTGATTCTGGCAGGTTGTGATGATTACCGCTTGTATGTCCTGAATAAGGAAGGAAAGGAGTTGGGGAATATCTTTCTGGATGGAATGATTGAGAGTATTCTGATACTTCATGATGACGCTAATTGTGTAGATTTGGCAATTATCGTGCGGGCAAAAGGCGTTTATTGCGCCCGTTTGTTTTATGATCAATTAAAATTTCAAACAACTGTGGTTGAAAATGGACACCCAGTGTTGCATAAACGCTTTATTGAGCGTCTCATCAAGGTGTTAAACACACAATCTCAGTGGCTTGAAACACAATTAAAGCATTCGGAACTTGAGCAGCAAATCCTTGGTTTACTGGCACTGCTGCATCAGCCTTCCGTAGAAAATCTAAACATATTTAAAAGTTTCTTACCTAGGTTAAATAGCAACGCCGCCGAATGGTTAATATATTTACTGTATCGCTGGTGGTGTGAGGTGCAAAAGAAGCCTTTATCCGCATTAGAGAAAATGCCTTTGGAACGGCGTATTTTCAAACTTTTCCAATGCATGGTTGATGAGCCAATGCAGTGCCGCCTCCAGGCTGCGCTATATCGGTATGCAGGATGGTTACAAACCATTGATTCAAAACTTGCGCCCTCCAGTGAACTTGCACGATTCACTGAACTAGCTAGAACGTTAGAGCGTAATCATCTGCCTAAACAAGAATTTACTGCCACTGCTGCATTGAATAATTTAGCGAATTTCCGCCACTTGATACTGAGTTTAGTTTATAGCGACGCATGGCGTAATCAGCGCCCTCATCCAGAGAAAATACCCCAGTCAGGACGGATAAGCAGTATTTTAATGTTACCATCAAAAGAGAATGAACATGCGCAGCACACAGTAGTAGTTAGCGTGCGTAGCAAGCAGAAACAGCAGAAACTTAAGACGTTTTGCTGTATTCCTTTTGGCGGAAAGTTACCAGAATCGCTTGATTGGTCACCCGATATTGACGCAGCAAGAATATGTGCAACGATCCCTGATCCTCTTATCCATCAAATTCTAATTGTCACGAATGACCGTATTGGTTGGGCAACTTATAATCAAGCAATTATTTGGCATACAGAACTGCCACCCTTCAAATCCGTCTGGACTGCCGCATTCTCGCATGACGGCGATTATCTAGTAGTTGGCGGTGAATGGCATTTCAGTCTTGAATCTCCAGCCCCTCTTTATGTCCTGCAACGCAAAATCATTGAAAAGCATACTACTGAAAAAGGTGCTAAACACCGGCAGCATTTAGATGAATGGAAGCCGTTGCCAACCAGAGGACTTTTACCACCACAGAATCGTCAGCGTGTACGCATTACCACCTTGGCATGGGCAAAGGCGGAAGGTGAACAACGTGATTTATGGGCAACTGCGGGCGGGCGTGGTGAAATTATCTATTGGACTGATGCGCAAGCTGTGTTAGGCGCACAAACCGAACGTCCTGCTCAAATTGCTGGTATTGTTGGCACGGCGCAAACGGCTTTAGTGATTTTGCATTTGGCTCGCAAAGGAGAATATCTAGCTATATGCGGCGGCGAAGATGGCGTGGTACGCGCTTTTGACAAACATGGACGCTTGTGCTGGCTCAACGTGCTGCCAGGCAGTATCTGTGGCATAACGGTGCGATCACAAAAGCCACTTGATCCGCATGATCCTTACGCACCGCTTGCAGTTTTGTGTGACGAGGAGCATTTGTTTTTATTTGATGAAAACGGCTTGCAACGCGGTATCCTGCATTTGCCGCATTGGACGCTTTCTTGTCTGGCGCGTGCCAATATTGCCGGTAAAGCCTATCATCTAATCGGTGATTTAACCGGTAAAGTGTTGTTGGTGAAGGAGTTGCCTAAAGAACAAAGTGCGCTTGCGCTGTGTAGTGGCAATGCACAAGCTTCTTTTAAGCAATGCTATAACGAATACGCTAAGTCAGATTTTTTGTCAGACTGTTGTGCGTCTGCTTATGCCAGTTCCCATCCGCTACAAGCTGCTTGGGCGGCGCAAGAACTGATAATACGCGGGGAATTTGAACCGATTTTAGCGTTATTAGAGGCAATTAAAGGTGATTTTGATACTGCAAGCAGAACATTGCGCCCGCTGATTTTTCATGCCTTGGGGAAATCATTTAGCAAACCGCCGAGCGGAATATTCCCAAATTTAACACACCTTATTGGATCAGTGCGAGATGGCGTACTAGCCAGTTTTCTTCATGCAACGCCCCATGAGAGTAATGCCAATAAGAGGTTGGCAAATCATGTTTTCATCATTGCGCGTAATAAAGCATTAAAGGAACAGCGCCCTTTCACCACGCAAGCTCTGCTGGAAATGGTGCGGATTAGACCAGACATTTATGTGCGCCGCGTTGAAAGTATTTTGATTGAAATCATCAAAAAACCGAATGTGCATCAAAACACAAATTTTCTTGAAGGATTATTTGTGGCCTTCTTTTCATCATTGCAATTGAGTGAAGTGGGTATTTTGGCGGCACTGGCTAATATTCCAGAGAAATACCCAAATTTGAATAAACGATTAGTTACGCCAGACTTCAGAGCAAGATTTATCACTTTATTGGATACTGTGTCTTGGAGCGTCTTTTCTAGCCAAGAAGCGGCTGCTTGGCGTTTTAAGAAGTATTTACTGCATGATGGTGGAAAATTTGAGGCAGATGAGTTTGAGGCAAAACTGCTCCATGCGCAAAGCATGTTACAAAGAAACGCAGTGTCCGATGCCAGTTTGATAAAGCAGTTTTTATCTTTTCTGCCCAACATCACCATGCTGATGCCATCAAATACAACAAACCTACCTTTGCTCTGGCGGTCGTATGCTGATTGGACGAATGAGATTCGCCAACTATTCCGCGATAGTCATTTGCTTGATCCGAAAGCTGCGAAAAAAAAATTGCAAGATGTTATTAAAGTATTGGAAGAACCTAAGCTTGCTGAAAATGAACCGGTTTTATTGAATAACTTTACTCTACTATGGAAAAATTCGTGGCTTAAAGCCTGTCGTGAAAAGTTAAACGAATTGCCGTCTCAAAGCAAAGCTAATTCCGCCAAACCCGACCAAGTTCTTTCATTTCCAGGCATTATCGCCCACATCAATTCCATGTTGAAAGAAAAAGGATTCAACACCGGCGTGTTTTATCGCTTGCTGGAAGTTCCCGCACAAAACAGCATCCTGCGAGTGTTAAAACGTTACCCACCTGATTTGTCCAATGCTTTGCAAACCGTGACGGTAATTAATGAGAATGAGGAGGATCGTCAAGTCTATTTCAGCCAATATCTTTTCACTGGCGGGCATCCTGAACGCTTATATTGGGAAATACATGAAGATCCCAAAATTGATAATGGCAGTTTTTGGTATAAGCACCAATTGGTGCAAGGTGCGCATCTTGAATTACCGTATTTAGAGCCTTTTCATGACGGCTACCGTGCGGGTGGTTTTCTGATATTGGAGGATACAAAGAAGCCTATTGAGAAGGTAAAAGAGCAGGGTATGCTGGCGAAAATGACAAAGCTTTTTTCTTTTCTCCGTTCGGAGCAAGACATAGAAAGGCTGACTGCTGAAAATGAACAAGCACTTTTGGAACAATTTCATCTATTGAAACTATGTTTTCAGCAACAAGAAACCGAGTATGAAAACTATCTCAACGAATTTGAACAGTTGCTCACAAATCAGTATAAGGTGGATGAACAATTAGTAAAGCAAGCACAACAAGCCATTGTCGAGATTGCCATCAAACTCAGTTATGCCGATGGCGCAGTGCTGTGGCAACCGGAACCGAAAGACGAGCGTTTCTTGGAGGCGGTGGCAGCCGCCAGTCCGATAGAGGAGTATTCAAAACTGTACAAGGAACGTAAGTTATGGCGTAAAGAACAAGATTTTGTATCGGTTAAATGCTGGAAAGAAGGTGTTGCGCAATTTGCACCGAATTGGTCAGATAGTCCTGACAAACAGCACTCTTTATCAAAGGAAAACTCGCACACTGCTCATTACCGCTTATTGGCTAAACTCAATTCTCTGGTCAGTTTGCCAGTTAAGTTTGCTGACAAGGTATTGGCAGTGTTGACGCTACACAGTTATCAAACTTATGCTTTTGATGAGTTATGTTTGAAACGTGTGAACAAGCTGCTGGAGCGTAGCCACTGGTTTTTACATACTTTGTATTTGCAACAAGAACGCAACCAGGAGCGCCATGCCTGGGAAGGCGCGATGCTGCATGAAATTCGCTCGGAACTCAATCCATTGAAGCATCGGCTTGATCAGGCAATGCGAATGCCCAAGCCGGAAAAATATTTACGCATTGCCCAGCGCCAAGTGGAAGAGCTGTATCATTTGGCAGATAATTTCATGGAAATTAGCGGTCACTCCCATGCGGATTTCAGTGCGGTGATTGATGCGCCGGGGGCTGCGGTGGAAAAATTTTTATGCGATTATCAAGATACGATTGAGAAAACCGAGCAAACCTATGTGCTTAATCCTGACGATCACAGGGATACAATCTGGCACACACAGCTACAAGGCAAGCCTGAAGTTTTCTCCCGCGTAGTGCGCAATCTGTTGCACAATGCGTTTAAGTATGGTGGCGCAGGTGCGGAAATTCACATTGATGCCGATATGCAAGCCTATAAAGACGGTTATTATTGGCACTTAAAAATTAGCAATCCAGGGCACATGACCCGCGAAGAAGATGATTTGAAATTCGTCCCGCGTGCCCATCCCACTGACCGCCCCGAAGGGCATCGTGATGGCGCACACGTTGGCTTGGCGGCGAGCAAGCAGTGCGCGTTAGCTTATCAAGCGCATTTGACCTTGTATAATGACAAGCAAACTGGAAGGGTGGTTGCCGAATTAGGGTGGCCGCTGGCACAGCAACCTGCAAACAGCGAGGAACAATAGTGAATATTTCTTCCAACATTCAGATAAATTCAAAAGAAATCAAGCGGATTTTACAAGACAAGCAGATTCTATGGGTAGATGACCGCTGGGAACAAATCGAGCCATTTATTGATGAGTTGGTGGATAATGGTTATATCGCCGAGGAAAACATGCAGGTGGCGTTTGATTTAAGCAGTGCATTCAAGTACCTGGGAAATAAAGATCATCGGGTTGATCTGGTGCTGATTGATTTGAATATTTCTTCAATGCCAGAAGAACTGCAAAAGTTGCGGAAAAAATATTTTCAGACTGAAATCCTCAATCATGGGCAGTCTTTGGGAGTCTGGCTATCACAACATCGTCCGCACATAAAATATGCCTATTTGAGTGCGCTGGTGGGGCATTTTGATAGACAGGCACATCCTTCACAAGCCGATGCGCTGGTTATTGGCAAAAATTTCAATATCAAAGATTTTCCTGGCTGGTTAGCGGGGGTTTTGTCGTCTCCGTCAGACGTTAAGACTTGAACTCATTCACAAGTGTTGCGTGCGGTATGAAAGTTTCAACTCCATTCTGCGCTTTCATGCTGCAACGCAGCATGAAAGCCACTATACTTTGAGGGAGCCTGTTAGTTGATTTACCCAAAATCCCTTAAAGGAGACTTTCCATGATGAGCAAATCTGCATTTCAAACCGAAAGCTGGCGTGCCGTACAGCAGCAATTCATTGATAATTTTCTAAAATTGCAAAAAGAAGCCTGGCACACCCTGACCCCACAAGAACACTGGCAAGGCGCGTTTGATGAGGTTTGGCAAACTTTGCATAAAGCTGCCGAGTTAAACCCTGGCAATGCTTTGAGCCAAAACCTATTACAGCAGTTCTTTCAACAAGCATCCCAGTATGTTCAATTACAGGAGGATTTTTTACTTAAAGTACAAAAAGCTGCCTATTTCTCTGAAGCCCATGATCTGTGGCAAAGCTGGGCGGAGCATTTGCAACGCCAGTTCAATCAAGTCAGCCAAAGCAACTTGCTGGATAATTGGCAAAAGCTGGGTGAGCAGTTCTTCTTGCAGATGCAAGAGCAGGTTGAAAAACTTCAGGCTTTGCAATTTAAATTACCAGAGGATTGGGCACAGCGACAGGCAGAAAACCAGGCACTTTGGCAGTCATATCAAAGAGCGCAACAGGATTATGTGGCGTTTTTCCAGCAGGTTGGACAACAAGCCAGCACCTTGCTACAAGCGCGTTTGCAGGCATCAGACGCAAGCGGCGACTGGCGTATGACTTATGATGCTTGGGTGGATGCGGGTGAAGAAGCTTATGCAGCAGCAATTAATACCGAGGCTTATGCAGAAATCAATGCACGGGTCATCAATAGTTTGTTGCTGTGGAAGCAAAACAGCCGAGAATTGATGAATGAGTTGCTTAAAGCATTGCATTTGCCTAGCTATAGCGACGCGCAGCGTTGGCAAGCTAAAATCTATGCTTTGCAAAAGGAACGTAGTGCCTCGTTAGCAGCGCAACAAGCACAATGGCAGGCGCAATTGCAAGCAGCGCATACGCAAAATGAACAACTGTCCACAGAGTTGCTGACAATCAAACAAACCAGTGCCGCAGAAATCGGACGTTTGCAAGAAGAATTGGAAAGCAGCAAGCGCCATTTACAACAAATGGAAACTCAGATAACGCGACTGGATGCAGTGCAAAAGGCGCTGGATGAAGCTCAGGTTCAATTGCAAGCGCATAAAACTAAGGAAAAAGCTGTGCGTAAACCTGCTTCTACGCGGAATGCTAAAAGCCCACCGGTAAAATCCAGTTAAATGGTGGGTGAAAATCCTGCTTGCTTTAGTAGAAAAATGTGGGGTTTAGCCCTCTGGCGCTATCTGCGCCAGAGGCTTGTTTTCGGCGGGTTTAGATTCTTTGTGAGGCGGGAATGAGCAGTTTTTTACCGACGCGCAAGGTGGTTCTGCGTGTAATGCCGTTTAATTCGCAAAGCGCCTCTACAGTGGTGCTGTAACGCTGGGCTATACCATCTAGCGCCTCGCCTTGACGGATTTCGTGGACATGCCCGTTGCGTCGCTGGCTTGCTGGAGTAGGCAGGGGAACTGTATTTTTTGCTGAACGGTTTGCGCCCTTGCCTGCGGGTGGGTTATGGGCAGTTTTTTCGCTGCCTTTTTTAGACGATTGAGCGACGGCTATTGTGCCTTTGCTGTCTGGCAGTATGAGGGTAGCTCCCGCCCGCAATCGAGTTTTAGGTTTAATGCCGTTGAGTTTGCAGATTTTTTCTACTGTGGTGCTGTGGCGGCGAGCAATGGCTGCTAGATTGTCTCCTCGACGAATTTTATAGGGTTTAAGCTGGGCTTTTGGCTCACTTTTCTTGCTGTTTCCAGATGCTTCTTTCCAACTTGACAGATTGGGCTGCCCGTTTGGCATCTTGTTGTCTACGTTGGCTAAACGCACGCGGAATTTTTCAATGCGATCCATGGGGAGAACAAGAGAGAAGGGTCCTTTGGGGTCAGTCACATCATGTTTAAAGCCAGGATTTAACCGTCGTAATTCTTGCAAAGGCAGGTCTGCTAATTGAGCAGCGAGTTTTAGGTCTATTTGTTCGCCTACATCAACAGTGCTTATGTAGGGTTTATTGGGAATTTCTTCGAGGCTGATGCCGTAATCATCGGCTTTTGCAATGATTGTGGATAAAGCCATGAGTTTGGGAATGTAGGCTTTGGTTTCGGCGGGTAAATCAAGCGACCAGTAATCAGTGGGTTTACCTTCTGCCACATTCTTGTTGATGGCTCGGCGCACATTACCCTCTCCGCAATTATAAGCGGCAATGGCATTGAGCCAATTGTTATCAAGATTTTTGTGCAAAACCTCCAGATAATCCAGGGCAGCGTCTGTTGCCGCCATCACATCGCGGCGCCCGTCGTACCAGCCGTTTTGTTTTAAGCCAAACATGCGTCCGGTGCTGGGAATAAATTGCCAAATACCTTCAGCTTGATAGGGTGAACGTGCGTCTGGACGAAAGGCACTTTCTACAGCAGGCAGGAGGGCAATTTCTAAGGGCATCCCGCGATTTTCCAGACTTTCTACAATGTGATGCAGATAGGGAGAAGCGTTTTTGCTGAAGTCGGAAAAATAGCGCCGATACTTTTTGTAAGCATCTAAAGTGTCTGCAAATTTTTCTTTATCCTGCTGGGGCAGTAGGACATAACCAGAACTAATACGCTGCCACAGATTTTCTCCCGACGCGCTTTCACTTTGCTCGGCATCTTCTTCGTCTGAAACTTCAGCGCCTTTGTCGCTTGGGGCTTTTTTGGCAAACGGGGAGGGATAAGTTTCGTCAGAGAATAGAATATTCTCTCCGCTGAGCGGCTTAAATAAAGCGGCTTTGCTGGTAGCTAAATCAAGCTTATATTCTGGTAATGCTGTATCTTCCACCGTTGTCGTTTCCGGTACTTGGGGAAGATTGGAGCAGCCTGTGCCAAGTAGCAGCAAGGGCAGCAGAAATATCAGCTTATGCAGGTGTGGTATCATTAGTCTCATAAGTTGTATTAATATCACAGTTTCAGTATTAACTGAAGTAAAAAAATATTTCTAAGCGGGTCATTTGCCTTTTGTCAAAGTATTTTCCAGGCTAATCTGGCTAAAAAGCCGCTTTCGCCGTGTGTCTAGCCTTGTTAGGATCGGTGTCTCTATTTTAGACATTCTATAACCTCCATCATTTTTCCAAGGATACTCAAGTGACTGAACAAAACATGCCTTCTATTGAGGAAGCTCGCCGCGATGCTGATTGTTTATGCAGCACCGCACAGGTCGAACAGGCATTGCAAGGCATGGCGCAAGCAGTGACGGGGCGCTTGCAGGCAGCGAATCCTTTGTGCTTAAGTGTGTTGACTGGCGGCATTATTTTAACCGGGCAATTGTTGCCGTTGTTGGATTTCCCGCTGCAATTGGACAGTATCCATGCTTCGCGTTATCGCGGCACTACACGCGGCGGCGAGCTGCAATGGAAAAAGTACCCAGACACTGAGTTGCGTGGACAAACAGTGTTGCTGATTGATGATATTTTAGATGAGGGTTTAACGCTGCGGGCGCTGGTGGATTATTGTCAAGCGCAGGGAGTTAAAGAGGTGCTGACTGCGGTGTTGGCGGAAAAACAGGGCGCACGTCATTCTGATGGCTTGGCGCAGGCAGATTTTACCGGTTTGCACATTCCTAACCGTTATGTGTTTGGTTATGGTTTGGATTATCACAAATATTGGCGTAACGCACGCGGCATTTACGCCGTTAAAGGATTTTAAGCATGGCAGAATTAGCAATTATCGGTGGCACTGGCATTACTTCGCTGCCGGGGATGGAAATTAAACGCAAACGCGCAGTTCACACACCTTATGGCGAGCCGTCTGGACCTGTCACCTACGGGCATTATTGCGGCACAACTGTGGTATTTTTACCACGTCATGGGTATGGGCATCATATTCCGCCGCACCAAATCAATTACCGCGCTAACCTCTGGTGTTTGCAGCACATAGGTATCCAAACCGTGCTGGCGTTTGCTGCGGTTGGCTCTATTCACCCCGATATGCAGCCTGGCGATCTGGTATTTCCGCACCAACTCATTGATTACACTTGGGGACGTCCGCACACCTTTTTTGAACAAGGCTCGCACCAAGACCAGCCCGTAGCGCACATTGATTTTACCGATCCCTATTGTGAGCGTTTGCGCAAGTGTTTGATTGATGCGGCAAGTGTCACCTCGTTGCGGGTGCATACCCAAGGCGTATACGCCGCTACGCAGGGACCGCGTTTGGAAACCACTGCCGAAGTGGATCGCCTGGAGCGCGACGGCTGCGCCATTGTGGGCATGACCGGAATGCCAGAAGCGGCGCTGGCGCGGGAATTGGAGCTTTGCTACGCTACCTGTGCGATTGTCGCTAACGCCGCTGCTGGACGCGGTGCGCCCACTATTACGATGGATGAAGTGGAAGCCAATATGAAAATCGGCGTGGAGAATGCCCGCACCCTGCTGGCGGAACTCCTGCCGTTGATCTGAATTTAAGAGCACTTAAGCATTACCGCCCTGTTATTGTTGCCGTTTCATTGATGCGCTATGAATCCCTTTCAAACCCAACTCGGCAATCCCCAATCTCAGGGCTGGCAACCCGCGCAAACTCGCCTCCGCGCCTTGCGCCGGGGAGAAAATCCCTACCACGCGGGCAACGCGCTGCCGCCCAATTCGCCGGTATTTTTCGGGCGCGAGGATATTTTGCAAAAAATCCGCGCCCGCCTGCTCAGCCCGGACAAACCGCAATCCGCCAGCCTGCTGGGCGAGCGGCGCATTAGCAAATCCTCCCTGCTCAACCAAATCGCCGTGTCCCTGGCGCAAGAACCCGGCTTGTTGGTACTGCAAGCGAATATGCAGGCGTTCACGCATAGCGAGCAGTCCCAGTTTTTCCAACACCTGCACACCGCGTTGTGCCGGGGTTTGGGTATCGAAGCCGCTGTGCCGGTCAGTGATTTCGCCGGATTGCGCGATTTTATCGAAGAACAAGCCCAGACTTGCCGGTTTGTGGTGATACTCGACGAAGCCGAGCGGCTCATCCGCAATCCCCATTTTGGCAACGATTTTCTGGCTAATCTGCGCACTCTGGCTTACGAATCCCGTTACCGGCTGGGCTATCTGACCGCCACCCGCCACCCGCCTGTCGCTGGAGCAAGAATGCCGGACGCACCACAAGGAAGAATCCACCTTCTGGGGCATTTTCGGGCTTCCCTATATGTTGGGCTTGTTGAGCGATGCGGAAAGCCTGGCGCTCATCTGCGAACCGTTTCAAGCCACTTTGGAAAAATCCCCGCCTGCCGAGGCATTTCGCGTTTACACCGGCAATCACCCGTATTTTCTGCAACTGGCGCTGTGGGAAAGCTGGGAGGCGCAGAAACAAGACCGCGCCGTGAATTGGCGCTACTTTGGTCACCAATTACGCCAGAACTATTATCAACCGCTGTGGAATTGCCGCACACCGGATGAAAAAACCTGCCTGCGCCATGTCGCTGATGGCGGAGTGGCGGCAGACAACCACATCTCGGTAGAATTAGAGCAACGCGGGCTGCTTGCTTTTACTTCGACAAGCTCAGCACAAGTACTTCGACAAGCTCAGCACAAGCGCCTGCGCAAGTATTCGCCGAAGATTTCGCCGCATTCGTGCGCCAACAAAACCAGCCATCAGGAGAATCAACCGTGACAACAGAAACCCCAGAAATCAAGCCCACCGGCTTTATCACATTTGCTAAAGACCTGCTATATTCCGCGATTGCCGCAGTGCCCGCAGTCAAATACGCCCTCGGCGTGGCGGGTATCGCGGCGGCGGCGGGCTTGATTTTTCTGCTGCTGCGCGACTGGCGCACGGCCTTTTTCAGCATCCTGGGCATGTTGTTTTTCATGGGCTTGCGGTTCATTTTCGCGGGATTGAGCAAAACCATTCCCAAAGCCGCGCAACTGACTTTCATCTGGTTTTTGCTGCTGCTCTTCATGGCGATTTGCGCCATGCTGTTTTCCTCGGTATTTTTCCAATGGCCGCTGCCGTTGGGCAAGTGGGCGATGGGGTGAGTCCGGCGCACTGACGCGGCGGTGTTGCTGAAGGAGCGGACGAATGGATTTCATTCTGACTGAACACGCACGGAAGCGTTGCGCGCAACGAAAAATCAAGTTGGAATGGATTCGGGGGGGCGCTGGAGAAGCCGGCGCGAATCGAAGGCGACGTTACCGACGACAGCTTGGCGCATGTGCTCTGGCCCGTGCCTGACAAAGGATTTCAGGTGTTACGGGTAATTTACAACGAGACCACCGAACCCGTGGCGGTCGTCACCGCTTATTTTGACAATGAGGTCATTTTGCCATGAAACTTGAATTCGATCCGCTCGCGGACGCCGCTTATTTTGAAATCGCCCTCGCCGAGGTCGAAAGCAGCAGGGAAATCGAGCAGGGTATTATCGTGGATTACGACAAGAACGGACATGTCGTGGGCATCGAAGTGCTTTCCGTCAGCAAACGTGGACGGGATTTGTTCTCCGTCTCGCGCGTCGCAATAAGGCCGGCAGCGCGGCTGGGCGCTTGAATTGCCACATTGAGACCAGGAAACCTTCCCCATGACCCTCCCCCCGCCCTCGCCTACATCCTCCGCCACGCCTGGCTGTGGCCGCTGGTGTTTTGGCTGCGACCTTTGCAGGTGATTTCGGAAGCGAAGAAAAATAAGCGAGAAATGTGGGAACTCTGGTGCGCGTTGCTGGGCGGCGCGGCTTGGGGATTTATCGGCGGGGTGATTTTATATTGGCAGATCGGCAATCCGCATATTTTGTGGGTCATGCCGCTTGCTGGCGCTGAAGCTGTCGCTGTCACGATCCTGCTGTTCATTATACTCGGCATTACTGCTGGCATCTATTTGAATTTATTTATTATTCAATTCATTTTATTGATCCTGGGCGGACTGGTGCTGGCGCTGGCGCTGTGGGAAGTTTTCTATCGTCTGAAATATCAACGCGGCATACCAGATTGGGCGAAATATACATTACTGTTTGCCTGGTTTCTCGGCATCCCCGCCGCCAGTTTTGCCTTTCTGCCACATTTGCCGGTCACGGAAACGCCAGTGTGGGGCAGCACATTTCTGGTCTCAATCGGCTGGGGATTTGTCAGTGGCTATAGCGGCTACTCGTACTCTGCTTTCTCCAGACAAACCCTGCGCGAACACAGCCACAAAAGAACGGAGTTTATCGTTGGCTTGTGGCTGTTGTGCGGGATATTCGCAGCGGCAGCCTGGCTGCTGGGTCCGCACACCCAGCAACTCAATGAGAAACTTGACACAATGGCGCTATTTTTAATCGCCACGCCCATTCTGTTCACCGCGTTGCCGCTGTATCCGCTGATTGTGCTGGAAAATCTGCGTCAAACTCGCGTCGCGTTTCTGCGGAGTCTAACAAAAACGGAAAACCTGCTGCCGCTGCGCTTCCAAACCTTTGCCTATCCTCTGCCCGGTTTTTACCGCCTATTCAAAAACTACAGCCTCCTGCGCGGTACACCAGAAACCGTGAAACTGCTGCAAAAAATTCAACTCGAAAGCCTGTAAGAAGGCAGCGCGGCGCGGGGCGCGAAAAAACTGGCGCATGACAACGAATGGGCGTTGCCGTTCAGCGGTGCGCTGGCGGTGTTTGCCAATCCCGCCACCACTGCGCCCCTGACTTTGTGCGGCGAGGCAGCGCGTTCGGTTGCGGTATTGGCGCGTAAGATTGAAAAAGAAGATGAACAGCCGTTGCGGGTGTTTTTGGGGGATTATCCGCCTAAGCCGAGCACACTCGTTCCCACGCTCCTGCGTCAATGCCATTAAGTTAAGGGAATTTAGAAAGAGATTTTGCATAATCGTTTGAAATAGTTTAAAAGAGTTTTTGAGGAGGAATTTTTTCTAGGTGGAGGAGGTTTATCGCAACGATAACGTGTCGGATTTGTTAGAAAAAGTTTCTCTAATTTGTTCATGAGTTTATCAATGTTTTTTTCACTATAAAGTAAATCAAAAGCATGGTTTTTAATTGCATTAGGGGTGGAGCAACACCCCGCAAGAT
>DYPD01000154.1 GCA_020720115.1 Thiomargarita sp.
TCGCAGACGTCATGAGGGATAAAATGACGCGGGCTTAAGTTGATGCGTATGGGCTAATGCGGCAAATGCCTCCCGCGTTAGCCCTTTTGGATTTGCTGCTCAAACCGCTATGCGGTGTTTTAGTCTAGCTTGCGCATCACCAAACAGGCATTTGTACCGCCAAAGCCGAAGCTGTTGGACAACACGGTATGTAAACCGGCGTTGTCAATGCGCTCATGCACTATTGGCAAGCCTGCCGCTCCCGGATCAAGCTGAGTGATGTTGGCGGATTTAGCCACAAAATCCTGTTCTAGCATCAGCAGGCTATAAATGGCTTCATTAACACCCGCTGCACCCAGCGCGTGTCCAGTTAAGGATTTGGTGGAGGCTATGTAAGGCAGCTTACGCTCGGCAAAGACTTTTTTAATGGCTTCAAGTTCTTTCAAATCTCCTACTGGCGTGCTGGTGCCGTGTGCGTTGATGTAGTCAATTTCGCTGTCAATGTTTGCCATTGCTTGCTGCATACAGCGAATCGCGCCGTCGCCGGAGGGTTGCAC
This sequence comes from Thiomargarita sp., assembly GCA_020720115.1. GTDB lineage: Bacteria > Pseudomonadota > Gammaproteobacteria > Beggiatoales > Beggiatoaceae > BB31. The sequence continues at coordinate 537 of DYPD01000154.1, forward strand.
CATGTCGTAGCCATCGGAAGTTGCGCCATAACCGATAATTTCTGCATAGATTTTTGCTCCACGCGCTTGTGCATGTTCGAGTGTTTCCAATACCAGCACACCGCCGCCGCCGGAAATCACAAAGCCATCACGGGTGGCGTCGTAGGGGCGCGAGGCGGTTTCTGGTGCGTCGTTATATTTAGACGACAAAGCGCCCATCGCATCAAACAGCACTGTCATGCCCCAATGCACTTCCTCGCCACCGCCTGCGAACATGACATCTTGTTTGCCCATCAGGATTTGCTCATAGGCATTGCCAATGCAGTGCGCACTGGTGGAACAGGCAGAACTGATGGAATAGTTGACCCCTTTAATTTTGTACATAGTACCCAAACACGCGGAGGTGGTGCTTGCCATAGTACGCGGCACCATGTAAGGACCTATTTTTCGCACTCCTTTTTCGCGCAGCAGATCAGCGGCAAGAATCTGGTTTTCCGGTGAACCGCCACCTGATCCCATAATTAAACCAGTGCGTTCATGAGATATGTCAGTTTCTTGTAAACCCGCATCTGCAATGGCTTCGCGCATGGCAAGAAAGTTAAAGGCTGCCGCATCGCCCATGAAGCGTCTTTGCTTGCGGTCAATGAGTGCCTCTAAATCCAGCCGAATGCTGCCCTCAATTTGGGAACGAAAACCTAAATCCGCATAGGTTTGCGAAAAACCAATTCCAGAACGCCCTGCGTGCAAGGCTTCAAGCACTTCCTGCTTGTTATTGCCAATGCTTGAGATAATCCCTACACCGGTAATGACAACACGTTTCAATCGAATACCCCCCTGGTTTCTTGCAGTTGAAAATCAAGCGTGAGACTGAGCATGGAATATCGCATTGGCAAGAAACCGGTTTTCGTCTGTTTTATTTTGACCCGCTGAATTCCAAAAGACTCAACATGCACAGTTAAAAACTCAAAAACCCTCGGTGGACTGGAACAAGCCAACACGAAGGTCTTTAGCGGTGTAAATTTCTCGCCCATCTACTGACATAGTCCCATCGGCGATGCCCATGACGAGTTTGCGCATAATAACTCTTTTTATATCAATGCGGTAAGTAACGAGTTTAGCGCCTGGGATAACCTGTCCAGTAAATTTGACTTCGCCACAGCCCAGCGCCCGCCCGCGCCCTTGCCCGTCCATCCACCCTAAAAAAAAGCCGATCAGTTGCCACATGGCATCCAATCCTAAACAGCCTGGCATGACGGGATCGCCTGGGAAGTGGCAGTCAAAAAACCACAATTCAGGTACCACATCCAATTCGGCAATGATTAATCCTTTGTCGCTGTGCCCGCCGTTGTCACGGATGTCTATCATGCGATCAAACATCAACATCGGTGGCATCGGCAGTTGCGCATTGCCAGGACCAAACATCTGTCCTTGCGCGCATTGAATCAATTCCTCTTTGCTATAGCTGTTTTTTTTCGTCTGTCTATTCATGCGTAATTTAGAATCCCATCTGTTGAAAATACCGTGAGTGTTGGCGTTTCTTTGAACGCAAAATCGGCAATTCCAAACAAATTTGGTATAGGGAATTTAACCTTGAAGTGAATGCAAAAAAACACGCGCAACACTGTATGACCCACAATGCTGCGCGTATTTTTATCCTCTGTCGCCTGAGTTTAGCGATAACACCCACCTCGCCCTCAAACGTCAACAGCGCTTAGTATAACCTTCCAAGCCCCAATTGCCTTGCAGGATTTTTCACCTGGCTTGCCAGCAGCTTTGGTTAAGCAAGAAAAAACTTCTTAAAACAATATATTAGAATACAAAAAACAGGCATTCATTAGAGATGCGTGCGTGGGTCCCAGGTAAAAGAGTGTGCCATCTGCTGATAGAGTTGACGCGCTATATCATTATCAGCCGGTGGCGTCATGATTTGCACCAGCACATAAAAATCTCCTGGGGGTGAGCCTGGCAGCCCGCGTTCTTTCAAACGCAGCTTGCGCCCAGACTGAGTCCCTGGCGGGATTTTCAAGTCAATTCTGCCCGCTGGAGTGGGCACAGCTACTGTTGCACCTAGCGCCGCTTCCCAAGGTGTGATGGGTAAATCCAAATAAATATCGCGTCCTTCAGTGCGATACAACTTGTGTAGGGCAAATTGAATTTCCAGGTATAAATCGCCGCGCCGCCCATTCGCGCCAGGTGCGCCCTGACCACTGAGACGAATCTGCTGTCCTTGGGTAACGCCAGGGGGGATTTTTACATTGAGCGTGCGCAAACGCTGGGTAATGCGCCCTTGTGCATCGCGCTCTGGGGTATGCACCTGAATGGAACGCTGGCTGCCGTGATAAGCATCTTCAATATTGATGCTGATTTTGGCGTGATGATCTTCGCCTTTACCAACACCTGGATCAGCAGAAGCCTGGCGCGTATTGCCAAAGCCAGGCTGTTGCCCAAACAGGCTTTCAAAAAACTCACTGAAACCACTGTTGTGCGCTCCCCCTGCTGCAAATGGACTGGTAAATTGAGTGTCCCAATGGGGTGGCGGGCGGAAGTTTTCGCCCGCTTTCCAATTACTGCCCAAACGATCATAAGCCGCACGTTTTTGTGGGTCTTTGAGCACCTCGTAGGCTTCACCTAATTCCTTGAAACGCTGTTCAGCATCGGGTGCTTTACTGACATCAGGATGATATTGTTTGGCTAAGCGGCGGTAAGCCCGCTTGATTTCATCCTGTGAAGCGGTGCGAGAGACGCCCATGATTTTGTAATAATCTCGATACTCCATCAGTGTTTGCTCCGCCAAAATTCACTCATTTAACCGCCTTTCACTATAGGGCTAATTTTAGTTGTTTCAATGGGTTATTAAACTCGGTTTTAGTTTAGCGTATATCCATCTGCACAATCTGCAACAAATACTCACCATAACCGCTTTTGCGTAGCGGTTCGGCGAGTTTTACCAATTGTTGTGTGTCAATGTACTGCATACGCCAAGCGATTTCTTCTGGGCAAGCGACTTTCAAACCTTGGCGCGTTTCGATAGTGGCGATATAGGCGGCAGCATCCAACAAGGAATCATGCGTGCCAGTATCCAGCCACGCCATGCCACGCCCCATAATTTCCACATCCAGCTTGCCGTCGTGTAAATAGCGGTTATTGAGTTCGGTAATTTCCAATTCCCCACGCGCCGAAGGCTTGATCGATTTGGCAATTTCAACCACTTGATTATCATAGAAATACAAGCCAGTCACCGCATAGGCTGATTTAGGCTGCGCGGGTTTTTCTTCCAAACTCAGCACGCGCCCAGAACCGCGTTCAAATTCCACCACGCCGTAGCGTTGCGGATCGCTGACCTTATAAGCAAACACAATAGCGCCTTCGGTAAGCTTGGCAGCCGTTATTAATTGTTTTTGGAAATCATGACCATAAAAGATATTGTCGCCAAGAATCAGCGCACAAGGCGAATTTTCAATAAAGTCTTCACCGATCAAAAAGGCTTGCGCCAAGCCATCTGGCGAAGGCTGTACGGCATAGCTCAGACGAATACCCCATTGTTGACCGTCACCTAAAAGTTGCTCAAAACGTGGGGTGTCCTGTGGTGTAGAAATCAATAAAATATCGCGGATACCGGCTAACATGAGTGTTGTCAGCGGGTAATACACCATAGGTTTGTCGTAAACGGGTAACAGTTGTTTGGAAACTACTTGAGTCACAGGATGCAAGCGCGTACCCGCGCCGCCCGCTAAAATAATACCTTTCATCGTGCGTGATACCTTGGTGTTGCTTGTTTGGCAAAAGCTCTGGAAATGCTTGAATCTCAAGCCGGAAGCTTTTATAAGGTAGGGAAAAAGCTGGCTAATCTGACATAAACGCAGTTATTTTGCATCTTTTTTATGGAACTTTCCTTCGCATGATTGACATTCGCACCGTAGCGCAACCTGCCTTTCCCTTCAGCGCCGTTGTTGGGCAAGAAACCCTCAAACGTGCCCTGATTTTAAACACCCTAGACCCGACTATCGGCGGTGTGCTGGTGACAGGTCCTCGTGGTACGGCAAAAACCACCACCACCCGCGCCTTAGCTTCACTGCTGCCAGACATTTCCATCATTCCCGGCGATGCCTTTAATTCTGCCCCGCAAGAGCATAGCAGCCAAGAATTTGTCCGTGTGCCCACGCCTTTTCTGAGTATGCCGCTACAGCCTTCCATCAGCCTTTTGCTGGGTAATCTGGACGTAAAAAAAATCCTGCAAACGGGTGAGCGACATTTTGAACCCGGCTTGCTGGCGCGGGCGAATCGCGGTGTGCTCTATATTGACAATCTCAACCGCTTTGACGAAACCCTGATTGAGCCGCTACTGGATGCAGTCGCCAGCGGCACAAATCGCATTGAACGCGAAGGCGCGGTGTTTGAACATCAAGCGCGGGTGATTCTCATCGGCGTGATGAATCCTGATGCGGGCGAATTAAACCCACAATTGTTGGATCGGTTTGGGCTATATGTGATTACCGACGATCTGTTCAGCGTGTCAGAGCGCATGGACATTGTGCAACGGCGCATGAGCTACGAAAAAAATCCGCGCCTCTTCGCGCAACAGTGGCGGGTAGAAGAACAAGAACTGACGCAACGCATCATTAAAGCACGCACGTTGCTGCCACAAGTGCAGTTGCAAAAACCGCAGCAAGCGCGGATCGCCGAACTCTGCGCTAATGCCCATATCAATGGCTTGCGTGCGGATTTAACAATTTGCAAAACCGCTTGCGCGATTGCCGCCTTTGAACAGCGCACACAGGTGCAACAAAGCCATATTGATGAAGCCGTTGGATTGGCGCTGGCACACCGTCGTCGCATCAGCATGACCCTGGACAATCCCTTAAACGATGAAGAAAATGGAGGACAAAAATGAGCGATTCCTCTCCATTTTTTTCAGCAGCTCAATCTGTTAATACTGAAAATTAAAAATTTGTCGGGATTCTGCCTTGCCTTGTCAAAAAGCCTATGAAACACTAAATGGCTTAGATCATCTCAAAAAAGGGCCTGTAGCAAGCCTTCCCATGCAAAAACCAAAAGAGGAGTCTTTAATGTCTGAGATTAAAGTCTATGATGTGCCCGCCGAAGTAGCCGCCCATGCGCACATTAATGAAGCCAAATATCAAGCCATGTACCAACGCTCAATTGACGAACCCGAAGCATTCTGGGCGGAACAAGCCGAAGAATTTGTCACCTGGTTCAAAAAATGGGACACAGTGTGGGACTGGGATTACAACACCGCGCACATCCGCTGGTTTGAAGGCGCGAAACTCAACATCGCCTATAACTGCCTTGACCGTCACCTAGCCACTCGCGGCGACCAAACCGCCATTATTTGGGAAGGCGACGATCCCGCTGACTCCAAACACATCACCTACAAACAACTACACGCAGAAGTCTGCCGCTTTGCCAACGCCCTCAAAGCCAAAGGCGTACAAAAAGGCGACCGTGTCAGCATCTATCTGCCCATGATCCCCGAAGCCGCCGTCGCTATGCTGGCGTGTGCGCGCATTGGTGCAGTCCACTCTATCGTATTTGGCGGCTTCTCACCCGATGCCCTCAAAGACCGCATCCTAGATTCCGATTGCCGCGTCGTCGTCACCGCCGACCAAGGCTTACGCGGCAGCCGTCCCGTTCCCCTCAAAGGCAACGTCGACAAAGCCCTCAAATTCTGCCCCAATGTCCACACCGTATTCGTTGTAGAACGCACTGGCGGCGATGTCGCTTGGACGGAAGGACGCGACCTCAAATACAGCGAAGCCATCGCCAACATGTCCACCGACTGCCCCGCGGAAGAAATGGATGCCGAAGACCCCCTATTCATCCTCTACACCTCTGGCTCCACTGGCAAACCCAAAGGCGCACTACACAGCACCGGCGGCTACGCACTCTACACCGCCATGACCCACAAATATGTGTTCGACTACCACGACGGCGACGTCTACTGGTGTACCGCCGACGTAGGCTGGGTCACCGGACACAGCTACATCGTATACGGACCCCTCGGCAACGGCGCGATCACCCTCATGTTTGAAGGCATCCCCACTTATCCCGACGCCGGACGCTTCTGGCAAGTCTGCGCCAAACACCAAGTCAACATCTTCTACACCGCCCCCACCGCCATTCGCTCACTCATGGGACAAGGCGAAGACTTCATCAACAAACACGACCTCAGCAGCCTCCGCTTACTCGGCAGCGTCGGCGAACCCATCAACCCCGAAGCCTGGGAATGGTATCACCGCGTGGTCGGCAAAGAAAAATGCCCCATCGTAGACACCTGGTGGCAAACCGAAACCGGCGGCATTTTAATCACCCCGCTGCCCGGCGCGACCAAACTCAAACCCGGTTCCGCTACCCGCCCCTTCTTCGGCGTAGTGCCCGCACTGGTAGACAACGAAGGCAACCTCGTCGAAGGCAACCCCGCCGAAGGCAACCTCGTCCTCAGCCGCCCCTGGCCCTCACAAATGCGCACCGTCTACGGCGACCATGAACGCTTCCAACAAACCTACTTCAGCACCTACCCCGGCTACTACTTCACTGGCGACGGCGCACGGCGCGACGAAGACGGCTACTACTGGATCACCGGGCGCGTAGACGACGTAATCAACGTCTCAGGACACCGCATGGGCACGGCAGAAGTCGAATCCGCCCTAGTGCTACACGAAAAAGTCGCCGAAGCCGCCGTCGTTGGCTACCCACACGACATCAAAGGACAAGGCATCTACGCCTACGTCACCCTCATGGCAGGCATCGAACCCAGCGACGAACTCAAAAAAGAACTGATCGCCATCGTGCGCAAAGAAATCGGACCCATAGCCAGCCCCGATGTCATCCAATGGGCACCTGGACTGCCCAAAACCCGCTCAGGCAAAATCATGCGCCGCATCCTGCGCAAAATTGCCGCCAACGAAACCAGCAGCCTCGGCGACACCTCCACCCTAGCCGATCCCTCCGTCGTTGACGACTTGATTACCAACCGCGCCAACAAGTAAACAGCCATCATACAAACGGGGTAAAATCCTAGACACCGGCTTTTCCGGCTCTGCCGGATAGCCTTGTAGGTCGCATAAGCGATAGCGTCACTTGTGCTGAGCTTGCGGTGCACTGAGCTTGTCGAAGTGTCGAAGTATGCGACATTCGGAAGCGCGAAATGGCGGATGGCGGCGCACGCTTCGACAGGCTCAGTGCAAGAAAAGACGCGCCTTATCCGCCTTACGGGTTACGGGTTAGACCGCAGAGGTGTGGTCTAATTCAAAGTTAGCCTCTTGAAACTCAAATTGGTATCAGAACGGCAATAAAATTTTAGTGTTCGGTATAGTATAGTAAGATTCCCAAAAAAATGTTTATAATTATCATATATTTTTTCATTTA
>DYPD01000030.1 GCA_020720115.1 Thiomargarita sp.
CTAGGAATGCTAGGTAAAGCCGCGTGATTGTTGGCTTTGTGGGATGGGGTGAAACAAGGGGAAATAAGAGAGTGGCGCCCTGAACAGGAATCGAACCTGTGACCTTCCCCTTAGGAGGGGGATGCTCTATCCTTCTGAGCTACCAGGGCGTGGCGGGGATTGTACTAGAGTTTTGCTGCTGCATGAAACCACATCGGCAGCAGCTAGATGGTGGGTGGGATTTTAGGGCTATGGAATTTTTTGCAAAATTTCTCAGATAAAGTGCCTGATTCTGGGGTATCAGTTTCAGTTAATAATAGCCAGGCGTTTATGGTTTAAGTCCTTGATAATTTTCACAATACCAAGGGTAAAAAGCGCGTATTTGAGTGCCGTCGGGGGCTTGTACTGAGACGGGTGCTAGTGCGTTGCATTGCTTGAAGGCGTGGCTAATCTGTTGCGGTAAGTCTGCAATGCTGTTGACAAATAAGGCGTTGCGTCCGGTTTCTTGGGTCATGGACGCCCAGAGATCGAACTGGGTGAAGCGCCGTTGCTGATCGTTGCCGCTGACATAGACGGGTATTGGGGCGTTTTGGCTTGCCCAATAATAGGCGAGTTCGCTGCCCAGTTGATAGTAGGTGACTAAGAGAAAATCTACGGTTTTTGGGGCTTGCCGCGCCAGTTGCGCCACTGGTTCGCGCCAATAGCGCATTTTTTTTAAGCTGTCTTGCTTGGCGCTCAAACCCAGGGCGTAAGGAAAAAAAGTCGCTAATACGCCGATCAAATACACCACTATGCCGATAGACAGGAGTGTTTTTTGCCAGCTTTTTAGCTGTTCTAGGTGTCCGGCAAACAGCAGCAATAAACCTATGTAAGCAGGCGCAGGCCAGTTAAGCTGCACTTTGCTGTGCAGGGCTTTGAGTAGGAAAAATCCTAGCGTGAGCCAGGCTGTTGCCCACAGCAGGCGGTGCGCAGGCGCAGCGGGTAAGGGCACAACTTTGGGCAACCAGAGCAGCGCCACCAGCGGCGATAATGCGAGCCATTGACCGCCGATAAATTCCCAGAAATCTCCCCAATTGTAGTCAGCCGCTTCTGCAAGTCCTTGTACATGTCCCGCTTCGTGACGCAGCATGATCCAATCGTGTTGTGCATTCCACAGCAACATGGGACTCATGCAGGCAAATAACACCAGCAAACCCAGCCAAAAATGCGGCTGGCGCAAGGTGGCGCGTCCGCGCTCGGTTAGCAACAGCCCGCCGCATATCCACAGCGGCAGCAAGCCGATGCTGAGTTTGCCCAAGGCGCCGACGCCGATGCTGACGCCGAAAGCGTACCAAGCTAGGGGTTGGGCGCAGTAGAGCGCCCGATACGCTGCCCACAGTGCCAGTGTCCATGCCAAAAACAAAGGGGCGTCTGTGCTCATGGCGTGGGTGGGAATGAAAAACATCGGCGTGCTCAGTCCTAAAAACACTGCCCACCAACCCGCAGTGCGGCTGTTCCAGAGTTCTGCGGCAAAATAGCGCAACGCGACCAAAAAGCCGCAATAGAGTAACCAGCCTGGCAGCCGTATTGCCCATTCTGCGTCGCCAAACAGATAAGTGCTGGCGGCGATGAGCCAAGCGACCAGTGGTCCTTTGGTGGCGTAGCTCCAATCTAAATGTTGCGCCCAGAGCCAGTATTGGGCTTCTTCAAAATGCAGCTCAACGCCGCCCCAGTGTAGCAGCAGCCAGCGCAACAACAGCACTGCTACGCACAGCAGCAGCAGCCAGCGCCCGTCAGGTGGGGCAAAGCGCACGGAAAAACGAGGAAAAAACTGCATGTTAAAGGGGCGCAGCCAGGGCTGTTTCTGCGACTGTGCTTTCAAATACCACCAGCGTGCGCGGCTTGACCTGATAAACGGCTTGCGCAATCGGACGTTGCGCGGTGGGCAACACGGCATCCAAGGGCGCGGCTTGTCCGGTGTCCACTGCTAAACACCATTGGCGTTTGGATAGCGGCGGTAGTGTTATCTCTAATGTGCCTTCAGACATGTTCATAAACACATGCAAATCAGCTTCTTGTGCGTCTAAGCCCACCAGCGTAAAGCCCAGCACTCGGGCAGTAGGATCGTCCCACTGGGGTTTTTCCAGCTTTTTGCCGTGCCATGTAATGTCGGCTGCGCTGTTGTTGCTGCTTTTACCGGTTAAAAAACGCCGCCGCATGAGGCTTGGGTGGCGTTTACGCAGGGCGATGAGGGCGCGGGTAAAACCGAGCATAGCCTGATTTTTTTCCAGCAAATTCCAATCAAACCAGTTCAATTCGTTGTCTTGACAGTACGCATTGTTATTGCCTTTTTGACTGCGCAAAACTTCGTCGCCCGCCCACAGCATCGGGATACCTTGACTGAGTAGCATCAACGCCATGAAATTTTTTGCCTGCTGGTGACGCAGGCGCAGGATGTCAGGTTCTTGCGTATCGCCTTCCACTCCGCAGTTCCACGTCAGGTTGTCATTGTGTCCGTCACGGTTGCTTTCGCCGTTGGCTTGGTTGTGTTTTTGGTGATAGCTGACCGCGTCGTACAGCGTGAAACCATCATGGCAGGTGATGAAATTGATGCTGTTAATCGGCAAGCGTCCGCTGGGTTGGTAGAGATCGCTACTGCCGCTTAAGCGTGAGGCGACTTCGCCAATCAGTCCTGGATCGCCGCGCACGAAACGGCGCATCAGGTCGCGGTAGCGCCCGTTCCATTCTGCCCAGCGAAAGCCTGGAAAACCACCGACTTGATAAAGCCCGCCCGCATCCCAGGCTTCGGCGATGAGATGCGCACGGCTTAAACTGCTGGAAAATTCAATCGCCCAGGTGACGGGGGCATGGTACATGGGATTACCGTCCTCGCCGCGCACCAGCGCACTCGCCAGATCAAAGCGGAAGCCGTCAACGTGCATTTCGTTGACCCAATATTCTAGGCAATCCACAATGAAATTCGTTACCAGGGGATGATTGCAGTTGAAGGTGTTGCCGCAGCCGGTGTAATCGCGGTAAATACGCTTATCTAGGGCATCTAGGTGGTAAAAAATTTCGTTGCCCATGCCTTTGAAATTAATGAAAGGTCCGGTGGCGCCGCCCTCTGCCGTGTGGTTAAACACTACGTCCATAATCAGGCTAATGCCGGCTTTATGCAGGGCTTTGACCAGATCGCGGAATTCGTTTTTGTGCGTTCCGGCTAAAGGGGTGACGCAATAATGCGGGTGCGGGCTAAAAAAGCTGTGGGTACTGTATCCCCAATAATTGCTCAGTCCGCGCTTTGCTACGCTGTCTGGCACATCCTGAACGTCAAATGCCATGATCGGCATTAACTCTACCGCTGTAATGCCAAGTCTTTGTAAATAAGGAATTTTTTCAATAATGCCGGCAAAAGTGCCAGGATGCTGCACGGTCGCTGAAGGGTGACGGGTAAAACCGCCCACATGTAGCTCATAAATAATGTGTTGCTCTGAAGGATGTGCCAGCGGCTCGTCGCCTTCCCAGTTATAGCCATCCGGTTCAGCGACCACAATGGCACGCATTCCGGGCGTAGCGCCGGTTTCCGTGCAATTTTGTTCGCGCTGCCACAAGACATCGGTCACCGCCCGCGCCCAAGGGTCGAGTAATTCCTTCTGTGGATTAAAACGTGCGCCGCTTTGCTGCGTGTTGCTCAGACCTTCCATGCGCCAGGTGTAATGCACCCCAACCGGCAGTTTTTCTACAAACACATGCCAGAAAAAAAAGGTACGGTGCTGCTCTGGATTAAGCTGGACAATTTGCAGCGGTTTAGGACTGTCAGCCGTTGCATACAACAGCAACTCGACTTGCGTCGCTTGTTGGCTAAACACACAGAAATTTACCCCGTCAGGATAAGCTTTTGCGCCTGGCGGATAACGCTTGCCAGGAAGAATGCGATAGGGCGGAACAGTGCTCATAGGAAAAATTTTCCAGTCATCAAAAGGTAGCGCAAGCGTAATTAAGTATAGGATTTATCATGGGCTTTAGCCCAATCTTGCACGAATTGCTGCGCATTTTCCTGTTCTCGTAGGAAATGTTCGCGCATTTTTTCCGCATCAAAGTTTAAAAAAGTGCCACCTAATTCAAAGTGATGAATAAACACCTTGCCCACTGCATAAGTCAAAGTACCAGCGATAGCGGGCAGGCTGATAAATTTCAGCAAAGGGAAAAAACCGCCCATCGTGTAGATAGTCATGCGCCCTAAAAAGCCGGTGTTTACGCCACCGAACACAGCGGCTAAATGGATGCTGCCAATTTCCCTCGAAAACGGCTGCTTATAATAAAGGCACAAACGACTGAGCATATTTAACTGAACGCCAGTAATGGTCAGAATGTCGAGCCAAGGAAGCGGGATAAAACCCAGCGTGATGCTCCAAAAAACGTGATCGCGGACGATTCTTTCTGCTTCTTTGGTATGTTCCAGATTTTGCTGAGCCAATGCTGCCAACGCCGCCCTCGCCATTTTCGGAGATATGTCTGCTGAGGGCAGCACTGTGCCCGCTGCTAAAGGTTTTGCCAGGAATGACGGCATTTGCACCTCTTCATCATCCTCCTCTTCCGCCGCCTCTACAGTGGCGTTTGGCGCGGCTGAAGCGGTATTTTGTGCGGCTGTATCGGTCGCTGAGGCTTCATACAAACGGCGGCGGCGGCGCACCGGTCCGGCGGAAGTGATTGGCGTATCTTCATCCATAGCTATTCTCCCGTTGTGTAGGCAGGAATTGATTTTAATGTTGCTCTTAATCAGGTTTTGAGGACATCTGGGTTCTGGCATGATAACCGTTTTGCCATAGCAGAGTGTCACGAAATACAGTCACTAGCAACGGCGGAAAAACCGACCAAAACCCGCTGTTGTGCAGCCAATGAATACGCCGGGCAGCCAGGCTATTAGTTACAAGCGGTCAGCGCACAAAAATTGCCAGTTTATACTCAAATCGCCGAATATACCCACAGGCGTCGGTTCTTCCAGACCAAACATATCCGGCACAGCATAATGCCCTTGCACATTCAAACGGTAAACCATGAGCCAACGTTCGCTGGGGTTGACGAGCCAGTATTCACGCACGCCATGACTTTGATACAGATCGCGCTTGGTATTCATGTCTCTGAGCGCGGTGGACGGCGACAGCACCTCAATAATCCAATCCGGCGCACCGCGACAGCCTTTGTCGTCTAGCTTAGTTTTGTCGCAAATCACCGAAATATCGGGCTGCACCACAGTGTCAACTTGCTCGTCAGCTTCGTCCGCTTGCGGCAGGCGCACGTCAAAGGGCGCGATATAAGGCTCGCAAGGTGTGTTTTGCAGGTAATTACTGATTTGCCGATACACTTCCCCGACAATTTTCTGGTGAATCCGCAACGGCGCGGTCATGGCATAGGCTTTACCGTCAAGCAACTCCCAACGCTCGTCTTCTGGCCATCGGCAATAATCGGCATAGGTCAAATGATTTTGCAATTGCAGCGCAATGTTCACACGTTCTCCTCAAAATACCGAACCAAGATTCCTATCTGCTTTTCATAGCCCGCCATTAATCCCGCTGGTTGCCGCGATTCAACACCGGCGTATGGTGCGCCTGTCATGGGAATGTGGCAAAATGTATTCTAGCTAAATTTAACTTTCATGTGGAGATTCAAAGATGAGCGAACCAACAGCCGCAACCGCAACACCTGACGAAACCCTGGCAGCCGCCGAACAATTGACTCATGAACAGCAGGCGCTGGGCGTGGTGCGCAATTATATGCTGGGCACTATGGGCGCTGGTTTAGTGCCCTTGCCCTTTGTAGATATTACGCTGGTCGGCGGTATTCAGTTAAAAATGCTGCACAGTTTGGCGCAGTTGTACGGACAAGCGTTTAGTAAAGAGGTGGGTAAATCCATCATCGGCGCTTTAGTCGGCGGTGTGTTGCCAGCAGCGGCTACGGGCAGCCTGGCAAAACTGATTCCTGGCGTTGGCACTGTGGCGGGGATGGTCAGCATGTCGGCACTCAGTGGCGCAGCAACTTATGCGCTGGGTAAGGTGTTTATTCAACATTTTGAATCAGGCGGCACTTTTCTGACTTTTGAGCCAGACGCAGTGCGGGATTATTTTGCCGAAGCGTTGGAAGAAGGCAAAAAAGTCGCGGCAAACCTGCGCAAAACTGAAGCCAGCGCAGACCCTATGAAATAACCTCGGAGATAGCGCCACTGGTTTGCCAGCGGCGTTATTTTGTGTCATGAGCGCCTCTTTGATAAATCCGCCTGCCGATACCGCAAATCCGCCGCATTATGTGCTGACTTTACAAGAGCTTGCGCAGGTCTGCCAGTGCGCAACCAATGTGTTGGCAAAGGCATTTGATAAACACGCGCTGTATCATTTGCCAGGGGGCAAATTAGGCATTCCGCCGCTGCTGGTGCGGGCTTATTTGCAGTCTCGCGGGGTGAATTACAGCTTTTTGATTGTGGCGCATGTCAATCTGCGCGGCGGCGTAGCAAAAACCACCAGCACTGTGGCTTTGGCAACTCGTGCGGCTCAGTACGGCTTCAAAACCTGCATTCTCGATTTGGATTCTTTGGGCGCGGCTTCTTTGGCGTTTGACAGTCTGGCGGGTAGCGGTGATCCGGTGTTTCACGATCTCTGGCGGCAACCGCAGCCGCATGTGTCCACTGCACTCAAGCGGCTGGACGAGTTTCTGTATTTGCTGCCCTCCTCGCTGGATAATGGCTTGCTCGATAGCGAATTGCGTGATCCGCTACAGCAGCGCGAAGCGGTGTTTCGAGTCTGCCAAGCTTTACAAGAGAGCGGCTTTGATTTGGTGGTGATTGATTGCCCACCAGCACTGGGCGCAGGAGTTATTTCTACCCTCTGTGCAGCCGATGCGATAGTGATACCCGCCGCTGGCGATCTCTTCTCTTTCAGTGGCTTAGAAGCAACTTTGCGGGAAATCCAGCACATTTGCCAGACCTTTAATCTGGAATTACCCGACGTGCGGGTATTACCGATCCGTTACCAGGAACACGAAAAAATCTCCACTGCCAGCCTGCGCCGCTTACAAGAAGAATATGCAGACTACCTATTACCGCTACAAATTCGCAGCAGCACCCTGTTTGATCAAGCCCTGGAAATGCGCCAAAGCGTATTTGCCAACACGCGCAAAAGCACAGCGCGAGAGGATTACGACCAATATGCCCGTATCTTGCTGGGTATTGATGCTGCGTGTCAGTCCCTAGTTCCACCCAATAACTAACGGCATTAAAAATCTTAGGCTCTGAGGCTTGGCATAGAGTAGAAAATCTGCTCCTGTGTCATTAGACTCTTCGTTTCCCTTAGTCCCGCATCGAAAAATGCGGCATTTTTGCAACAAGGACAGGCTCATGCAAATCCATACCATTTCCACCCAGCTGTTTGCCGGACAAAAACCGGGCACTTCTGGTTTGCGCAAGCAAGTGCAGGTGTTTCAACAAGCCCATTATCTGGAAAATTTCGTCCAGGCGATTTTTGATACGCTCGAAGGCTACGCTGGCAAAACCCTAGTGCTGGGCGGCGACGGGCGCTATTACAACCGCAACGCCATTCAAACTATTCTCAAAATGGCGGCTGCCAATGGTTTTGGGCGCGTGCTTGTGGGGCACAATGGCTTACTTTCAACGCCTGCTGTGTCTGCCGTGATTCGCCAATACCAAGCCTTCGGTGGCATCGTTTTATCCGCCAGCCACAATCCAGGCGGACCTGAAGGCGATTTTGGCATTAAATACAACATCAGCAACGGCGGACCTGCGCCGGAAAAAATCACCGAAGCCATTTATGCGCGCACCCAATCCATTCGCAGTTACAAAATACTCGCCGCCGATGACCTGGATTTAGCTCGCCTCGGCACCGTGCAAGTGGCAGATATGCAGGTCGAAGTGATTGATTCTGTAACTGATTACGCCAAACTTATGGAATCTTTATTCGATTTTGATCGCATCAATCAAATGTTCAAATCGGGCGCCTTTCAAATGCGCTTTGACGCCATGCACGCCATCACCGGACCTTACGCCAAAGCCATCCTAGAACAGCGCCTAGGCGCAGCAGGCATGTTGCTCAATTGCACCCCCTTAGAAGATTTTGGCGGCGGACACCCAGACCCCAATTTAACCTACGCCAAAGACCTGGTAGACATACTTTTTGGCGCAGACGCCCCGCAATTTGGCGCAGCATCTGACGGCGACGGCGACCGCAACATGATTCTCGGCGCACACTGCTTTGTCACCCCTTCTGACAGCCTCGCCGTGCTCGCCGCCAATGCCCATTTAGTACCCGGCTACAAAGACGGCTTGGCGGGCATCGCCCGCTCCATGCCAACCAGCGCCGCCGCTGATCGAGTGGCTGCTGCTTTAGGCATTGACTGCTTTGAAACGCCCACTGGCTGGAAATTTTTCGGCAACCTGCTTGACGCCGGCAAAGCCACCCTGTGCGGCGAAGAAAGCTTCGGCACCGGCTCAAATCATGTGCGTGAAAAAGACGGTCTATGGGCGGTGCTGTTTTGGCTGAATATTCTCGCTGTGCGCCAGCAATCCGTCGGGCAGATTTTGCGCGAACATTGGGCACGCTTCGGACGCAATTTCTACAGCCGCCACGATTACGAAGCCGTTCCCAGCGAAGGCGCAAATCGCCTGATAGACAGCCTGCGCAACCGTTTTGGAATCCTACCTGGGCAGCGTTTTGGTGATTATGAAATTGAATTTGCAGATGATTTTAGCTACACCGACCCAGTAGACCAAAGCTTTACCCAACAGCAGGGCATTCGCATTGGTTTCGTTGGCGGCTCGCGCATGGTATTTCGCTTGTCCGGCACCGGCACCGCAGGCGCCACTTTACGCTTATACCTAGAAAGCTACAGCGCCGACAGCGCCACGCATAATTTAGACGCGCAAGTTGCTTTAGCGGATTTAATCAAAATTGCTGAGGAATTGGCAGGCATCCGTCAACACACCGGGCGCGACCAACCCACTGTCATTACTTAAATATAATTCAGTTATACAATAAGAAGCCTGGCAGCTTTGCAAAAGCTGTCGGGTTTTTTTATTTAAGGAACTCTGTACGCCTATAAGCATTAAACAGTTTATTGATAAACGTAGGATTCGCCACCGCACACAGAAATAGCATCATGCACTAATTCTGAATCATCATCAAATACAGCTTTGAAATCATAGCCACAATCAGGACGACCATCAGTGATGGTAATTTCTACGCTTTCACCTGGGGGTAATATGTCTGTACCCAGAATGTCTGCTTCCCAGGCTTGAGTGCTGGGCGGAGAAGCATAAAAATGGGTTATATTTGATCCCGTGCCATTGGTTAAGGTAAAGGTCACTGCTTCGTATTCTTCAGCTAAAACAGAAACGCTACTTGCCAACAAAGAAACCGCAACAGCGGTACGCACAAAACGCATAAAATTCATGAGCAAATTCCTCAAAAAAGGGGATAAAGAGACAATATTGAGCTGATTTTCGTACTGACGCACTAACACTTCATGCGTTTCTAAATAGTAATGAGCAGCATAAGATATTGCAATATCTAATCAAGGACATCGGCTGCAATGCTTCGGCAAACTCGGCACAGGAAAGAACTGTTAAAGGCTATAAAGAGAACACCAATTAATTGTACGACACACCTGACAGGCTTCTAAAACCTGTCAGGTCTTAACCGCACGCCCCGCACAACTGAAACCTTATTCCTATCTGCCTTTTGCAAAAGACGCCTTAGACAAAAGCAACGCTGTGGCTTGCGTCTGCTACCACTTCGCCCAGTAGCCAAGCGCATTCGCCGGTGCTTTGCAGCAGGTCTAGCGCCAGCGGTACTGCATCTTGAGGGAGGCAAATGACCATGCCGACGCCGCAGTTAAAGGTGCGGCGCATTTCGGCATCGGTGATGTTGCCTTGGGTTTGTAACCAGGCAAACAGTGGCGGTAAATTCCAATTGCGTAGATGGATGTTGACGCCGAGGGCGTCTGGCAATACGCGGGGGATGTTTTCTGTGAGTCCGCCGCCAGTGATGTGTGCCAGCGCGTGTATTTCAACTTGGGCGATTAATTTGAGTAGGGATTTGACGTAGATGCGTGTGGGTTCGAGCAGGGCGCTGCCAAGGCTGCGTTTGAGGGGATCGCCGGGGAGTGGGCTATTGAGATCGGCGTGCGAAATGTCTAGGAGTTTGCGAATCAGCGAGTAGCCGTTGGAGTGTGCGCCGCTGGAGGCGAGTGCGACTAGGGCGTCGCCGGCTCGCACTTGTGAGCCATCAAGAAGTTTGGCTTTTTCCACGATGCCGACACAAAAGCCTGCTAAATCATAGTCTTCGCCTGTATACATGCCAGGCATTTCGGCGGTTTCGCCGCCAACTAAGGACATGCCCGCTTGTTCGCAGCCGACGCCTATGCCTTGAATAACTTGAGCGGCGATCTCTAGGTCGAGTTTGCCGGTGGCGTAATAGTCGAGGAAAAACAAGGGTTCAGCGCCCTGTACGATGAGGTCGTTGGCGCACATGGCAACCAGGTCTATGCCAATGCTGTCGTGTTTTTGTAGCTGCATGGCGAGTTTGAGTTTGGTGCCTACGCCGTCAGTGCCGGACACCAGCACCGGATGCTGGTAACGGTGTAGGGGGATTTCAAACAGAGCGCCAAAGCCGCCTAATCCAGCGAGCACTTCGGGGCGGCGGGTGCGGGCGGCTATGGGTTTGATGCGTTCGACGAGGCTATTGCCGGCGTCAATGTCTACGCCAGCATCGCGGTAGCTGAGGGAGTGAGTAGGTGTTGTCATAAGATTTTAGTGTGTGGTTATGGGGGTTTAGGGAGTTTTTTGTAGCCAAGCCAGTGGGTCTAACGGCGTTCCTTGTTGGCGTAGTTCAAAATAAAGTGCGGCTTGTTGACTGCCACCACTGTTGCCGACGCTGGCGATGACTTCGCCGCTTTTTACCGCGTCGCCGACTTTTTTGTACAGGCTTTGGTTGTGTCCGTACAGGCTCATGTAGGTGTTGTCGTGTTCGATGATCAGTAGTTGTCCGAAATTGCGAAACCAGTCGGCGAAAATCACGCGCCCGCTGGCAACTGCCTGTACTTTGGCGCCGGTTTGGGCGGCAATCAGCAAACCTTGCCATTGTAGCGAACCTATGCCTCGCGCATCGCCAAAACTCTGTAGTACCTGTCCTTCCAGGGGCCAGGGCAGGTGCTTTTGCAATTGCGCAAAGGCGATATAGTCGGTGTCTGGTGGCAATCCCAGGGCTTTTATGTGTTGCAATGCGCGGCTCAGGCTGCGCTCATCTTCTTGTAATTCTTTCAATTTTTTGCTGTGTCCGCGGTAATCCTGGTCAAGTGCTTGGAGGATTTTGCGGCGCTCTAGGTTGCTGCTTTCCAGGTCTTGTTTTTGCGCTTGTTGTTCTTGTTGTAAGCTGCTGATGGCGCTGGTTTCTTGCTGAATGTCTAAGTCGAGAATTTCGAGCCGTTCGAGGGCGTTGCTGATGTCGGTGATGCGCTGGGCGCGGGCGCGATTGAAATAATCGTAATAGGTTAGGGTGCGCCCGACAGTGGCGGGGTCTTCTTGGTTAAGCAAGATTTTTAAGTAATCCTGACGCCCGATAATGTAAGCAGCGCGAATTTGCCGTGCCAGGTTTTGCTGTTGTGCGCTGAGTAATTGTTCTTGCACTAGGCGCTCGTCGCTGAGTTCTTGATGGCGACTTTGCTTGCGCTGCAATTCTTTATCTAATTCTTCCAATTGTGCTGCCAGGTGCCCGATGTGCCGCTCGGCGTCCTGCAACTGGCGGTGTAAATGCCCGTAGCGGCTGCGATTGTCTTCAATTTGGCTTTGCACCGCTGCAATGTCGTGTTGCACCGTTTCTAATTGCTGCGGTTTATCTGCGGCGGTGGCGTGCACAAAAATGCCAAAACCCAGCGCAAGCATAGCAATCCAAAAGATTTTTTTCTGCATACTGTGCTCAACAAGGAGCGTCGGGCGCAGCAAGCCTGGTTGCAGACACCCCTGCCGCTGCGGTTTGCAGCACTTCCACGCCCGCGCCCGACAGGTGGGCGTGTTCGCTGATGTAACGTCGCCAGCGCCGTGCTCCGGGCACGCCCTGAAACAAGCCCAGCAAATGGCGGCTTAAATGGCTTAGATAAAGTCCTTGTGCCAGTTGTGTTTGCGCATAGGGTATGAATTGTTCAAGGATGTCCTGCCGAGTGGGTAGCGGATGCGCGTCGCCGTAATAGCGCCCGTCTACCTGCGCTAACCAGTAAGGATTCTGATATGCCTCGCGTCCGATCATCACGCCATCTACCTGTTCCAGTTGCGCATCCACTGTTGCCCAATCCCGAATGCCGCCGTTAAGACTGATGTGCAACTGTGGAAAATCTTTTTTTAATTCATGTACATATTCATAATACAGCGGCGGAATTTCGCGGTTTTCTTTGGGACTCAAACCCTGCAACCAGGCTTTGCGGGCATGAATAATAAAAATTTTACAACCCGCCGCCGCAAGCGTATGCACAAAGGCGTGCAAAGGCGCATAGCCTTCTTGATGATCAATGCCAATGCGGGTTTTCACTGTCACTGGAATTTGTACCGCGTGGCGCATCGCCGCTATGCACTCCGCCACGCGCTGCGGTTCTGCCATTAAATAAGCACCAAAACGACCTGATTGTACACGATCACTGGGGCAACCGAGATTCAGATTGATTTCGTCATAGCCCCAGTCCTCGCCGATTTTCGCGCATTGCGCGAGTTCCATTGGCACGCTGCCGCCTAATTGCAGCGCCAGCGGACGCTCTGCTGGATGAAAGTCCAGAAACCGCGCCCGCTCGCCGTGCAAAATTGCGCCCGTCGTGACCATTTCCGTATAGAGCCAAGCGTGGCGCGTGATCAGCCGCAAAAAATAGCGTTCGTGCCGATCAGTCCAATCCAACATAGGCGCAATGGCAATCCGCCGCGTTCGCGCACAGTCGGCAAACTGGCTTAAATTTTCTGATAAGTTCATAAATCGTCTAAAAAATAATCAGACTTCAGTTAGAGAAATTTATGCACCAGCGTTAGATTTCTGTCGTCTGGGTCAACTCGTGTGCTAAAGCCAAGTTTTTGCACGAGTTTTAACATGCCGAAGTTGTTGCTTAAAACCTCGCCTTCCATAGATTGCAAGCCGCGAGCACGGGCGGCGTCCATGAGGCTGCTCATGAGTTTGTGCGCAAAACCGCGTCCTTGCCAGGCGTCAGCCACAACGATGGCAAATTCACAACTGAGTCCGTCGGGGTTCATGGTGTAGCGAGCAACGCCGAGTTCGACTTCGTGCCCATCCATTTGGGTAACAGCAATGAAGGCCATTTCTCGGTCGTAGTCAATTTGCGTGAAGCGTATGAGCATTTCTGGCGTCAATTCGTTAATTGACTGTATAAACCGAAAGTATTTGGCTTCATCGGAAAGGTTTTTCACAAAATCATGTTCGATTTCTGCATCTTCAGGGCGAATCGGGCGAAGGGTGATATTGCGCCCGTCGGCTAGTTGCCAGTGGTTGACCAGGTGGTTGGGGTAAGGATAAATCGCCATGTGTGCGTACCGGTCAGCCGAGGGAATGTAGTAATCCACTACCACTCGTGCGTCTACTGCGACTATGCCTTCTTCGTCGGCAATCAGCGGATTGATGTCTATTTCGCGTAGCCAAGGCAGTTCGCAGACCATTTCCGAAACGCGCAGCAACACGTTTTCCAACGCCTCCATCTTGATCGGCGGCATTCCGCGAAACTCTTGCAGGATTTTTTTGACGCGGGTGCTGTTGATCAGCGTGCGCGCCAAGTAGTGGTTGAGTGGTGGCAACGCGACGGCGCGGTCGTTGATGATTTCGACGCTGACGCCGCCCGCGCCAAAGGTGATGACGGGACCAAACACCGGATCGCGGAACATGCCAACCATGAGTTCGCGCCCGTTACGTTTACGGCTCATGCGCTCGACGGTCACGCCATCCATGCGGGCATCGGGGCGGCGCCTTTGCGCTTCAGAGATGATTTCGTTAAAGGTGGTGCGGATAGATTGCGCATTGCTTAAGTTGAGGCGCACGCCGCCCACGTCGGATTTGTGCGGGATGTCGGGTGAGTTGATTTTCATCGCCACTGGAAAGCCAAGCGACTCAGCCAGCACCAGAGCTTCGTTGGGGGTTTTGGCAATGGCTGTGCCGATGATGGGGATTTGGAACGCACCGAGCAGTGCTTTGGATTCCATTTCGGAGAGGACTTTGCGCCGCTCGGTTAAGACGCTTTCGATGATGATTTGTGCGCCTTCAACATCAGGTCCGGCGGAGTGTCCAAGTGAACCAGGGGTTTGTACCAATAATTTTTGGTTGCGATGGTGCGCGGCTAAATAGCTGAAGGCTTCAACTGCGGCTTCGGGGGTGCGAAAATCCGGCAGGCGGGCTTGGCTAAAGAGATCGCGGCTGCTTTGCACTTGGCGTTTGCCCATCCAACAAGTCAGTATCGGTTTGGAAGAACGATTCGCCACATCCACCACCGCCTGAGCAATCTCTAAAGGCTGCGTCACCGCTTGCGGCGTCAGTATGACCAACATCCCGTCTACCTGACTATCTTGCAACGCCAGTTCGAGCACAGTGCGGTAACGCTCTGCACCGGCATCACCCAGCAAATTCAACGGGTTGCGATAGTTCCATTGCTGCGGCATAGCCTTTTTCAGCGCAGTGACATTGGTACTGCTGAACTCGGCAAGATGGATGCGCAAATCCAGCGCACGGTCAGCCGCCATAATGCCCGGACCAACGCCGTTGGAAATAATCAACAAGCGACTGCCATAGGCTTGATAACGAGACGCCAAAGTAGTGGCAGTGGCAAAAATCTGCCCGAAGTTTTCCACCCGCACCACCCCCGCCCGTTGCAAAGCAGCGTCAAAAGCAGCGTCTTTATTCAGCAAGGCACTGTGCTGGTGCGTGCTGCTTTGGGTATCCAGATCGTAACGCCCAGACTTCAACACAATGACCGGTTTCATACGGGCAGCAGCACGCAAGGCGCTCATGAAATTGCGGGCATGATGAATGGTTTCGATATACAAGATGATGCTGCCGGTTTGCGGATCAAAGGCGAGATAATCCAACACCTCACCAAAGCTGATGTCAATCGCATCGCCCAACGACACCACTGTGGAAAAACCCACATCGTTGAGTTCTGCCCAATCTAAAATCGCAGTACAGAGCGAACCCGATTGGGAAACCAGGGCTAAGTTGCCAGGTTTTAAGCGATTTTGTGTAAAAGTCGCGTTGAGTCCCAACTGCGCCCGCATCAAACCCAGGCTATCGGGACCTAAAAAACGCAGGCTGTAGCCCTTAGTAATGCCAACCACCGTTTGCGCCAGCTTGGCGCTGACTTTACCCGCATGAACAAAGCCACCGGTTAAGATAATCGCCGTGTGAATACCGTGTTCACCGCAACTTTCAAGGATTTCCGGCAACTCCTGTGCTGGAGAAGCAATAACTGCTAAATCAACAGGTTGCGCAACTTCTTTAAGGTTGGCATAAACTCTCTGTTCCAAAATCTTTTTATGTGTTGGACTGATCGCGTACAATGTGCCCTTGTACTCGCCCTCCAGTAAGTTTTTAAATGCAATAGTCCCGATAGCGCCGGTTTCTTCCGAGACACCGAACACAGCAACCGAACGCGGGATAAACAATGTGCTTAAAAAATGTCGGCTCATCTTTCCTTAAACTCTTAAGTTCTGCGACTTACGCATGGCGTTCGTGTCATCCCTAATACAGCCATCCAAAACACATGTAAAAATAATAGACTGCGTTATATTTGCTAAAGTCTACCAAACAGCTAAAGCACAACGAGTCAGTCGGGATAGAGACTAAAACCGCCAGTTTTTAGGCAACCCGTGCGTAACGCCAAGTGGATTTATGAAGGGCAAATGGATTTTACAGATGCTGATGCCATTGCCTTAATTCCTTATATAATAGATTGAATTTAAAATTTGCGGCGGTTTTTCATAACCGCCTGCTTATTCCGGTACGGTATTTGAAAACGCAGGCGCTAGGCTATAGCAATAAGGACAAAAGGTTGCGCTGGTTTCTGGTACGAGGATAAACAATTCTGCCATCATTTATCTGCTGCTGACTGGTGATTGTTATAGTAAAAAGGTATTGAGTAACGAGGCGTTTTTGGCTTTGGCAGGGCGCCACTTAAGCCTGTAAATCATTGATTGCACAAATTTTGTGCGTAACGCGAATGAGAGAACCAGTGTGTCTATAGAAGATAAAGCCCAAGCGGAAGCCAATCGTCTGGTAGAGGAAATTGACCAGTCCCAGGCTAAAGCAAAAAGCCCAAATGCGGTCAAAAGAGCCGAGGCACAAAAGCTGATAGCTGAGATCAACCGTTTACAGGTAGCGGCAATTCGTGATCAGGATTCAGAAAAAGCCCGCCAAGCCAAAGCAGAAACCAAACATTTGTTTGAAACACAGTTTGCTTACGTTCGCGCTAAACAGCAAAATGCCCGCGAACAATTGAATCGCTTAATGCAGGCTAAACAGCGTTATGATTTAGTGCAAAAACAAGGCACGGGCAAACCTGATCCTAAATTACAGCAACAACTCTTGCAGCTTATCAAAGCCAAAAAAGAAGAATTTGTGCGTCTGAATCAGGAAGCAGACACGATCCGCCAGCAAGCCCAACAAAAATCTATTATTTTAGGTGAAACGCCAGGTTCATTTGAACACGAAGCGATCACTAAAGCCCAAGCCGAAAACACCAGCTTAACTGAACGCGCTAAAGCTGAAGCAGAAAAGCTGATCAGCGAAGTCACTCGGCAAAAACCCAAAGATTCCTCTGATAAAGCCGAAGAAGTTGGCAAAATGATTGCCGAAATCAATCGCCTACAAATGGCGGCTGAACAGGGCATATTATCTGAAAACGAAACCGCGCAATTAGAAGAACGCATCAAGCGTGTAGAATCCAAGCAACGTGAATCACGCGATCAGATTAACCAACTGACACAAGCAAAAATCAAATATGAATTAGCGCTGGCGCGTTCTGCAAAGGCTAAAGATGAAGAAAAAACGCGCCGTGCGCAAGATGAAAAACTACAAAAAGAACTCAATTCTCTGATTCAGAAAAAAGAAGATGAACAGCGCCAACTCATGCAAGAGTTAGAATTGATTCGTATGCGTTCAGAGCAAGAAGCCGCTTTATTGAAAGCCCAGCGTGACGCTGCCCGTGCCCTAGCTGAACAGCAAAGCCAAGATGACGACGAAGACAAACCGCGTTCAGGCAAAAACAAGTTGTTGCTCGTTATGCTGGTGTTGCTTATCTTAACAGGCATAGGCGTGGGCGGATTTTTTGCCATGCCACAACTGAAAAATCTCCTAAATCCGCTGCAAACCAGCAAAAGCGAGTCTTCCCCCGCTGCCACACCAGCATCGCGCACAAACGTGGAAAAAACGCAAAAACCCGAGCTTGCTCCAGAATCCAGCCAACCCGAAGCAAGCGTCAGTAAAGTCAGACCAGGTGCTGAGTTTGCTGACCGTTTACTCACTGGTGGACAGGGTCCAGTGATGATACAGTTACCGAGCGGCTCTTTCTTAATGGGCAGCCCCGATTATTTACCTTATTCCGACGAACGCCCGCAATTTCAGGTGACTTTGCAGGGCTTTTCTATTGGCAAATACGAGGTGACTTTTGATGATTATCAAAAATTTGCCCGCGCCGCCAGTCGGCGTTTTCCTGACGACAACCATTGGGGACAACAAAACCGCCCAGTGGTTAATGTGACCTGGGATGAAGCCAACGACTATACCCAATGGTTGACCCAGCAAACGGGTAAACAGTATCGCTTGCCCAGCGAACGAGAATGGGAATACGCCGCGCGTGCAGGCACGACTGGGCAATTTTGGTGGGGCAACCGTCTGGATAAATCGCCCGTCAGAGCCAATTGCGGCGTCTGCGGGAGCGAGTGGGACGGGATAAAAACCGCACCTATTGGTCAATTTCCCGCCAATGATTTTGGCTTACATGATGTGATTGGCAATGTTATGGAATGGACGCGCAGTTGTTATCACGTTGATTATGCAGGTGCGCCAGCAATTGGCAATATTTGGGAAAGCAATGCAGATTGCACGCAGTACATGGTGCGTAGCAGTGCTTTTAATACTTACAAGCGTGATATTCGGATCACCAGAAGACAGCCCTTTAACCCTAAATCCCGCGCTAATAATCTGGGATTTCGTGTCCTACGGGTTGATTAAGGAGTGCCTTAATGAAAATCAGCGAAGAACTGAAACGCCGGATTCGCTTACTCGAAGAAGAGCAAGAACGGCAATCGGAAGATTTAACCACTTTGGAGCAGTTGCGCGATCTTGCCAGTATCGAAGAACTGGAACAAGAATTAGCAGCCATTGACTCCAATATGCCCATCTCCAACAAAACGCGCGACACGGTGCGCAAGAATATTGATTTAAGCAAAGAACCCCTATTAATTCCCGACGAAGATGCACCGTTAGCACACATAAAAGAAGAACATGATATTGATCTATCAATGGAAATGTTGGGGCAGCATAAAAACCAGTCGCAAGTGCAACAGGGCTATGTGGTCTGCTTGATGTTTAATATCAGCACCCCTAGTGAATGGTCTGAAGAAGCCGGCGGCGGCTGGCGCGGCAAAGGCATGGGCACAAGCTACAATAACCGTGCTGATGCCGCAAAAATTTTGCAGCAACTTAAACAAAAATGGCCTGATTACCCAATTGAATTGCGCCAGGTGAAATAATCCAACGAGGGCAATACAGCGTTGTAGAGAAGTTTTTCAGTACAGCTTGACTTACGACATAATATGTACCATATTATGTTTAACTTCATTAACGGGAGGATAAGATGACCAATCAAGAGAAATTAGCTGAATTACAGGTAGGCTTGGATGGTGCAGTTTCAGAACTGGGATTAGAGTTCAAAGCAGAACTCATTAAAGGCAATGACGTCAATGAA
This sequence comes from Thiomargarita sp., assembly GCA_020720115.1. GTDB lineage: Bacteria > Pseudomonadota > Gammaproteobacteria > Beggiatoales > Beggiatoaceae > BB31. The sequence continues at coordinate 18,958 of DYPD01000030.1, forward strand.
AATGTAATACAGGTCATTGTTGATGAACGCGAAGAATTTCCAGTTTATGTCACCGTAGATAGCGGCCAAATTCTGTGCGTCTCACACCTATGGACAGAACAGGAAGTTAAGCCAGAAAAACGCACTGAAATGCTTGATGCGATGTTGACTATCAGTATTCCTATGCCCTTATCTGCTTTTTCTAAACTGGGTAATCAATATCTAATCTTTGGTGCATTAGGCAAGCGTGCACCAGTTAATGAAGTCATTGAAGAAATTGCAACATTAAGCGAAAACACCCTAACAGCGGTTGAGGAATTCGCTACCTATCTTAAATCCTGAGTGAATGCTCAAGGATTTTGGCTGTTCACAGTATAACGGGAGGCAGTTATGGGCTTTTTCAGCAAACTATTTACCGCCGTGCGCGGCGCCGCCAGCGAAGCAGGAGATGCACTCATTGATCCGCAGGCAATACGCATTTTGGAACAGGAAATCCGTGACTCCAAACAAAGTTTGGATCAAGCAAAAGAAAACCTGACCAAAGTGATCGCACAACAAATGGCAGTAGAACGTGATGTAAAACGTCTACAAAAAACCCTATCTGAATACGAAGGCTACGCAATACAGGCTTTAGATAAAGGCGACGAAGCATTAGCAACCGAAATTGCTGATAAAATCGCCGACATCGAAAATGAACTGGAAGCACAACAAAGCGTGCTGAATGGTTTCAAAAACAGCGTGTCTAACCTGAAACACACCATTAATGACACCGAGCGTAGCGTGAAATCAATGGAACGTGAGATCAACGTGGTGAAAACCACTGCTAAAGTCAATGAAGCTAAAGAAGTAGCAGCCGCGCAATTTTCCGGCACCACTTCTTCTTTACGCAATGCAGCAGAATCTCTTGAGCGCGTGAAAAAACGTCAACAAGAGCGTACTGATCGCATGAATGCCGCGTTACAAATGCAGCGCGAAGAAGCGGGTGACGGTTTACAAGACAAACTTAAAGAAGCCGGGATTATCAGCGCCAATGCGTCTAGCAATTCAGTATTAGAACGTCTGAAACAACGTCGTCAACCGAAAGACCCCATTAGCCAATAAACAGCACAAGAGATGAAAACATAAGGATTTTATAACTTTTAGCATGTCCGGTGTTTAACTTCAATCAATGACATAATGAAGATAAATACTGGGGTAAAATCCTACAATTTAAGATAACTCCTGCTGAAAAAGGCGTTATCTTTTTTGTTTTTAAACTGGGAACAACCTTTATGGGCGATTTACCCAAAAACTGGCAACATTCCGAAAAAAGCCTGAAAGCCGTACAACTGGCTTTTGAATTTAATCAGCATATTTCTGATGCTATTCGTCAGCAAGCTAATGAACAGGGTTTAAGTGCTTCCGATCAAATCCGCCAAATTATTGGTTTACAACCGAAAAAACCCATCCGTCCGCGCTTAACTGTGTCTCTATCAGAAGAAGATTACCATTACTTGAGTCAGAGGTATACTCTTCCCATTGACGACAAAGCTGCGATTCGTAAAGCCATTGCGGCTGAACTTATCGCATTTTCCGAAGCACAACTGACCACAGATCACACATAACAAAACAGCCATGCGCCTGCCTAGCGCATCACTGTTTGAGGGGGCTGACGCTTGAACCTTCATTTCTTAAACAACAAAAAAACCTGGTATCTCTTTGCCATCATCGCTGCTGGTCTTGCCGTGCTTTATATGCTTTGGTGGTTGTTTAGCGTGATTGTGCAAATTCTAGTCTATGCAGCAATCATTTTGGTCATTTATCTGGTATTGAAAAAACAAGGTTGGCTAAAGAAATAGCCCTGTTATTTATTTGCAGACTTGTTCTACTGCTTCCCTACTTTGACCACAGCCTAGACTGGAGGTGGGTATCCCTGGCTTATGTGGAAGGATTAAGCGTCTATACGAAAATCAGTTCATCAAAAACATGGAGATTTCCGATAAACCTTAATGCGCTTGTTCTGCAATGCCCCGTTGTTTTAAGCTATCCAGTATTTCTTTTAAGTTTGCATAATCTTCCACTTTTGCTGGCACTAAGCCAGTGACGTCTTTTTGAATGGATTGCAGCACTAAAAGTCCTTCGGGCGTATTACCTATGGCATAGAGCGCTTCACGCATTGCCTGTACTTCGGTTTCTGGAAGCTGTTTGCTGGCAACAAACACATGTTCAGAAATCTCTGGTGTCCATTGTAATAATTGCAAGCCTCTTTCTTGAAACTTAAAATAGATTTCTTCTTTGACTGCACCTACGTCAAATTCCCCCATCAAGACGCTGAGTGCAACGCTTTCGTGATTACCCAGAAACTCATGTTTAGATAACCTATCTACATCAATGCCCGCTTGATGCAACATGTAGCGGGGAACTAAATGACTCATGGTTGAATGTGGTGAACCAAAAGCAAAGCTTTTACCTTTCAATTCTTCCAAGGTTTTGAAATGATTTTGTGGTCCCATGATGAGAGCGCCACGAAAAGTGGGTTTACCATTAATTTCTAAACGTGCTAACAGTGGATTGTTGTGAGTTTCCAGTAATTCTACATAGGATGAAGGTCCCATATAAGCAATATCTGGTTGATCCTTGCTTACTGCTTCAATATGAGTGGCATAATCTTTAGCAACTTGAATTTCCACTGTTTTATGCAGCGTCTTAGTCAGGTAATTTGCCAGTGGGGTGAATTTTTTAACCACTTCCTGGGCGCTCACATAGGGATGAATTCCTAAAATCAAAGTATCTTTTGCTTGTGCTACCTGGCTACCGCTGCCCAACAAGGTGGCAATAAACACGCAAGCAAATGTCTTGAAATGGTTACTGAGATGAAAAGGTGAATGGAAAAGCTGCATATAAATCCTCCTGACAAAGGGGTATTTTTGAGTATTCCTAGAACAATTGCATGAGTGCGGGTTCATTTGGCTTATTTAAGCTTCTGCGCCAGCGATACTAAGCCTAAAAATTCGCCGCGATAGCCGAAGGGATCGTCGCCGCGGGCGCTACGGGCTAGTTGTAAAATCTCTGTAAAACCAAAGTCTTGCAGATATTGCCCGCCGCGTAGCAGTTGCCCGAAAGCGGCGACGGCGGCGGCGAAGCGAAAGCGTTCGTCGCTGCTGTCGCTGGTTAAAATGCTGTCACGCAGCAATGGGTATTCCAGTAGCTTGCTGCTGTCGCTGTCGGGTTGTTTGTAGCGTAGGCGCAGGAAAGCCAGTTCGTTGCTGTGCGGGGGTTGCTTGTCTGTGGCGTTTTCGTAGCGCAATGCGGGCAGGCGCTCGCCGCCGCTGCCGACTAAGGCGAGTTCGTAGAGCGCGGTAACAGTATGACCAGCGCCGATTTCGCCCGCGTCTATTTTGTCGTTGGCAAAATCTTCGCGTTTGAGTTGGCGGTTTTCGTAGCCGATTAAGCGGTATTCGGCGACAGCGGCGGGATTAAATTCAACTTGAATTTTCACGTCTTTTGCCAGGGTCAAGAGGGTTGCAGCACGGGCTTCGACCAGCACTTTTCGCGCTTCGTTGAGCGTGTCAATGTAGGCGTAATTGCCGTTGCCAACGTCAGCCAGTTGTTCCATGAGTTGGTCGTTGTAATTGCCGCTGCCAAAGCCCAAGGTGGTGAGCGCAATGCCGCTGTCGCGTTGCTGTTTGACCAATTCTTTCAGCGCCTCGAAATTCACAGTGCCGACGTTAAAATCGCCGTCAGTTGCCAGCAATACGCGGTTGATGCCGTCTTGGATAAAGCCTTGTCGCGCCAGGCTGTATGCCAGTTGGATGCCTTGCCCGCCGTTGGTTGAGCCGCCGGCGCTGAGGCGTTCTAGCGCCGCTTCAATAGTGGCTTGCTGATTGCCAGCGGTGGGTTCGAGCACGACGCCTGCTGCACCTGCATAGACCAGGATGGCAACTTTGTCGCGTGCGCTCAGTTGTTTGCTGAGTAATTTCAGCGAAGCTTTCAGCAATGGCAGTTTGTCAGGCTCGTTCATTGAGCCGGATACATCAAGTAAAAACACTAGGTTAGCCGGCGGCAGCTTGGTTTCATCGAGTTTGTAGCCTTGAATACCTATGTGTAGTAAATGGGTTTTGGCATTCCAAGGCGTAGGCGCGATTTGCGTGAACACGCGAAATGGCGGGTCTAGGGTGTCTGGAGTCGGGTAGCCGTAGTCAAAATAGTTGATCAGCTCTTCGGTGCGCACCGCGTCTTGGCGTGGCAGTTGTCCGGCATTTAACAGGCGCCGCACATTGGAATAAGCGCCTGTGTCTACATCTATGCTGAAAGTGGAAACAGGCATTTCGCGTACTGATTTGAGCGGATTATCGTCAAAATGCGCGTAATTTTCTCGATCTTCTGCTAATGGCTCTGGTGCAAACCCCTTTTCTATTCCTCGGTAAGCGGGTGCAGGCGCGGCTCGCGTCGCCGGACTGATAGTGCTCATGGGCGCACCAACCGCTTTCGACTCGTCTTTAGCGGTTGCGGTCTCTGCGCTGCCCGCGTCCGCCTGCGGCGGTGTTGCCTCGCAACCTTGCGCATCTACCCGTGTATTTGCTGCCATGTTGGGGCATTGATCGAGAAAATCCGCCACGCCGTCGTTGTCGCTGTCTAGCGGACAGCCGATTTTTGCGCCGGATAAATACACCCCGCCAGCGATTTCTGCGGCTGTGTTCTGTGGGCACTGATCTTGGGTGTCAGCGATGCCGTCACCGTCGCTGTCTTGCGCCGTCGGTGCGCTCGCGCCTGCGGGTAAACTGAACACCAACCATAAAGGCACAGCCAGGTATTTAAGCAACATGAGTTTTCTCCAGAAGTAGCAAGACCAAAATGTCTTGTGTAGATTGTGCAACAAATGCGGCGCTAAACCAATCACTAAAAGCTTGTGCGTGCCGGTCTGACAGCGCAGAAAAAAAGCCGCATAATGCGGCTTTTCGCTATTTCACAGTGGCGTTTTAAGCCATTTTCCCGTTTTTACCTTAAGTGAGTCTATTCATGAGTTCTCGTTTGCTGAAAGCATTAGGCGTAGTCAGCAGTTTGACCTTTGTTTCCCGTATTCTCGGCTTTGTGCGTGATATGGTCATCGCTCACAGCTTTGGCGCGGGCACCGGCGCGGATGCTTTTTTAGTGGCGTTCAAAATCCCCAATTTCATGCGCCGCCTGTTTGCCGAAGGCGCTTTTGCGCAAGCCTTTGTGCCCGTGCTGAGCGCCTACAAAACCCAGCGCGAACACACCGAAGTGCAAAATTTGGTCAACCATGTAGCAGGCACTCTAGGCAGCGTTTTGTTCGTGATCACGCTGTTAGGAATGCTGGCAGCACCTGTGCTGGTACTGCTGTTTGCCCCAGGTTTTTTCGCCGACAGCAGCAAATTTGCCCTCACTGGCGAAATGCTGCGCATCACTTTTCCCTACATTTTTTTCATTTCCCTGACCGCTTTTGCTGGCGCCATTCTCAATGCTTACGGGCGCTTTGCCGCACCCGCACTGACCCCAGTGCTGCTCAATCTGTGCCTGATCGCCGCCGCGCTCTGGTGGGCGCCGCACTTTAACCCACCGATTTTGGCGCTGGCGTGGGGCGTGTTGATTGCAGGCTTAGTACAGTTTCTTTTTCAACTGCCGTTTCTGCTCAAGCTACAACTGCTGCCCAAACCCATTGTGCCCTTTGTACACCGCAACCAACCACCGCACGAAGGCGTACAGCGCATACTCAAACTCATGTTACCCGCCGTATTTGCCGTATCCGTCACGCAAATCAGCCTCTTGATTGACACCCTGATGGCGTCTTTCCTAGCCACCGGCAGCGTTGCCTGGCTTTACTACTCAGACCGGCTACTGGAATTTCCCATTGGCGTGTTCGGCGTCGCACTGGCAACCGTCGTGCTGCCCAAATTATCGCGCCAAGCCGCAGCCGATCAGCAGCAAAACTACAGCGATACCCTTAACTGGAGCCTGCGTTGGGTGTTTATCATCGGTTTGCCCTGCACACTAGGACTCATGCTACTGGCAGTGCCTATCATGGCAACATTGTTCCAACGCGGCGAATTTAACGCCACCGACGTCAGCATGAGCGCCCGTAGCCTAATCGCCTACAGCCTCGGCTTAATCGCCTTTGTGCTCATCAAAATTTTAGCCTCCGGCTTTTTTGCGCAACACAACACCAAAACCCCCATGCGCATTGCCATCATCGCCATGCTCAGCAATATCGGCATGAATTTACTCTTTATTGTGCCGCTGGCGCACGCAGGTCTGGCACTTGCCACCGCACTGTCTGCCAGCCTAAACGCCACCTTACTCTATGTGCATTTGCGCCGCGAAAATCACTTCCAACTCCAACCCGGCTGGGGACGGTTTTTCTTGCGTTTGGGATTAGCGAGTACCGCAATGAGCCTAGTGCTCTGGTGGGGTGTACCCGCCGCTCACTGGTGGGAAAACGCCGGAGAAATGGCGTGCGCCGGGCAATTGAGCCTATGGATAAGCGCCGCCGCAGCGGTTTATTTAGCGGTGCTCTGGCTCAGCGGCTTGCGCCCAAAAATGCTGCTTTAGCGTACCCAAAGTCAAGCCGCTATAAAGTCGCCATGTTAGCCTCTTTATAAGAAACTCACGCAGTTAAGTGTTGAATTTCTTTATGTGGAAAATCATGGTTTTTAAGTCAAACACTCCTATATACCTGCTATTTTAGAATATTCTATTTTTCAATATATGCTTATATTATTCAGTAATTAAGGGCTATCAAAGTACAGCTATTTCAAATTAAATGTTTTAGTAAGCAAAATATACAATTTTTAGCCGCTCTCAGTATAGAATACTCATACCCACGTTCCGTTTGTTATCATGGGAAGGCTAACTTTCAGTTCGCCCGCGTGCTTATCTTTGCTGTGCCAATCTTAAATTATCCTAACAAGGAGCGGCTGAATTATGCACATTAAACAATGGCTTTGGGAGATACTCATGCCTGATTCTATACTCGCACGTCAGCATCGCTTGCTGATTTTGTTTATGATTATTCTGCTTGCCTTTATGGTAATTGCGGGCACGCTTATAGTTTCACAGCAACGTCATTTGCTACTAGAAGATGAGCATAAACGTGCGCAACTTGAATTAGACCTTATTAGCCAGTTCATTTCTGACTCTTTTTTACGCCGTGATTATTCAGCGGTAAGCCAATTTTTACGCAATTGGAGCGAGCAACGAGAACAAATTGTAACGCTCAGCGCGACCTTAAAAAACAGTTTTGAACTCATCAGCTATCAGCGTAAAACCCCAGCGGTCAATAGCTTTCCAGTGCAACAAACCCTGACTTTCTCCAGTGGCAATAGCATCACTTTATCCATTACCAACGATATGCTGGGCATTGAAACCATTATTGTTAAGCTTGATCAACAATTAGTGCTTATGTTTATTGCTATCGTAGCGATACTTGGCATCATGCTCTGGATAACTTTAACCCACATTGCACTGAATCCGTTAAATGCAGAAATAGTGCAACGCACTGGGCAGCTTAATCAAGTGATAACCGAAAATCTGCGCATGGGCGCAGAGTTACAAGTCAGTCGCCGCTTGCAACAAATGGTACTGCCTACGCAACAAGAATTAAATCAAATAGAAGAACTGGATATTGCTTGTTTTATGGAGCCAGCAGAAGAAGTTGGCGGTGATTACTTTGATGTCTTACAACACGATGGAAGAATTAAAATCGGTATTGGCGATGTGACCGGACATGGTTTAGAAAGCGGCGTGTTGATGTTGATGGTGCAAATGGCAGTACGCACCCTGCTTGCCAACGGTGTGACTGACCCAAAAGCCTTCATGGAAGTGCTCAATCAGGTTGTGTTTGACAATGTGCGACGCATGAAAAGCGATAAAAACATGACCTTAGCCCTGCTAGATTACTGTGCTGGGCGGCTAAAATTTACTGGGCAACACGAAGAAATCCTATTAGTACGAGCCAATGCCAAAATCGAACGTATTGACACCATTGATATGGGTTTTATGGTCGGTCTGGAAAAAGACATCAGCAGATTTATTGAACAAGCCGAATTAATGCTGGCGCCAGGTGACGGTATTGTGTTGTATACCGACGGCTTGACCGAAGCCCGCAACGGGACAAAAAAACCTTATAGCCTGGAGCGTCTATGCAAGATTGTCAGTGAAAACTGGCACTTACCTTCCAAAGCTATCCAGCAAGCGGTCATCAGCGATCTTTATCTATTTGTTGAAGGAGAAAAACTGCTAGATGATGTCACTCTTTTGATTATTAAACAAAAATCTGCTTTTGCTGAGGCAGGTTAGGGAGTGTTTGGTGGTGCGGCAATGAGGTGGCTAACCGCTGGGTGTGTTGTCCTGCGTTGCTGGCATTAGCCTGTCCAAATGCAGTGAGGGGCGGTGCGTGCTAGGCGGGCGCTTAACGCTCCCGCCTAGCACGCTCCCTTACAGGCTGCATTCAAAAGTTTGTCCATTCTGTTGGCGGCTGTCGCTGCTCATCAAATAGAGATAGGTCTGCATCAAAGCCTCTGGTAGCGGCACCTGATCGGGGGTTTCGCCTGGATACGCCTGACGACGCAAGTCGGTCAGCGCCTTGCCCGGATTAATGCTGTTGACACGCACGGGCGTATTGGCTTCCAATTCTTGCGCTAACATCAGCATCAAACCTTGCAGCGCCCATTTCGAAACGCCATAAGCGCCCCAGTAAGCTTTGGCTTGCTGTACCTGATCAGAAACGGTAAATACCAGCGAAGCATCCGCGGATTTTTTTAGCAACGGCAAGCAGGTTTGCGTCAGCATAAAGGGCGCATTGAGATTCACTTGCAACACCTGATACCAGCGTTCCACGCTGTAATGCTCAAAGGGCGTCAAACCGCCTAGCAATGCAGCATTATGCAGTATGCCATCAAGCCGCCCGAACACCTCTTCCAGACGCTCGGCGAGCATTTCATAATCCTTGTAACTGGCGCCTTCTAAATTCAGCGGATAAATCGCTGCTTGGGGTCCGCCAGCCTGTTCTATTTCGTCATAAACCTGTTCCAGCTTGTGCGTGGTGCGTCCCAACAAAACCACCGTCGCTCCGTGTTGTGCAAAGGCTTTCGCCGCTGCACGTCCGAGTCCTGCGCCTGCGCCAGTGACGAGAATGATGCGGTCTTGCAATGCCGCCGGATTGGATTGGTAAGCCTGTAATAGCATATAAGCTCCTGATTTTTATGATAGGCAAAAAACTTAATAAATCAATTAGTTGAATAACGCACCCTAATCAGAATGCGGCTTTTCAATGTGTAAATAATGACACAATGTACAAAAAAACTATAATGCAAGGTTTTCCGCCCTAGGCTCTGTTGCAAGGGCGCTTATTCTCCTTAACCCGAAACCCAAAACATGATGCACACTAGCTTAATCACCCTGTGGCTGGCAGGATTTGGCGCTGCACTCTTATTCTTATTCTTGACCCTTTGGTTTGTCCGGCGTAGAAAACCTTCTTGTTTTCCTTATGAAAAACAGGCGGTGCTCTTTACCCCCGCAGAGCGGGCTTTTTTTGTTATCCTAAAAGAAGTTGTAGAATCGCAGTTTCTCATTTTCGGTAAAGTGCGGCTGGCAGATGTTATCAAAACCCGCTCTGGTTTAACGCCTGAGATACAGCGTCGAGCCTTTTACAAGATTACCAATAAGCATCTGGATTTTGTGATTTGTCGGGTAAAAGATTTAAGCGTGATTGGGGTTATTGAACTGGATGACCGTAGCCACGATTTGCCACAACGCCAAGCCAGAGACAGCTTTGTAGACGGTGCTTTGGCGGCGGCACGCATTCCGATTGCGCATATTAAGGTGCAACGGCACTATTCTAAAGCCGCTTTACGCGCCGAATTAGCCCAACGCTTAGGTATTTAAGCGCCTCCTGCCGCTTGCGCGGAGGATTGCCCCAAAAAGGATTTCTAACGCCATGACAGACACTGTTGCAGTGCAGCCGATAGTGACAAGCTCTTCGGTGTTTTTTCTCATGTTTGTCATTTTCACCGGCTCGGCACTGACCGCAACCCTGGCTTTGTACGCCCGCCAAACCATGCTAGTTGGCTATATTTTTATCGGTATTGTGTTAGGACCTTGGGGACTGGCGCTGGTTAATGATGAAGACACTCCAAAAATCAAAGATATAGCCCACATAGGTATTGTTTTCCTGCTGTTTTTACTCGGACTCAACTTAAAACCGGGCAATCTCATTCACATGCTCGGCAAAACCACGCAATTGACGCTATTCAGCTCTCTTGCCTTTGGCGCCTGCGGCTTTGGCGTCGGTTTGCTGTTTGGCTATACCCCCCTAGACAGCCTGCTGATCGGCACTGCCATGATGTTTTCCAGCACCATCTTGGGCTTAAAACTGCTACCCACCACCGTTTTGCACCACAAACGCACCGGCGAAATAGTCGTCAGTGTGCTGCTGCTGCAAGATTTATTGGCAATTCTAGTGCTGATGATCCTTAAAGGCAGTAGCAGCGGTAGCAATCTGCTGACGGATATGTTGATTTCGATTTTTTCTCTGCCGCTACTGATCGCTTTTGCTTGGGGATTTAGCCGCTATTTGTTACTGCCGCTGATTCAGCATTTCAGCAAAATGCAAGAATATATTTTTCTCACTGCTGTAGGCTGGTGCTTGGGTATAGCTGCATTGGCGGAAACTTTCAAATTGTCGCATGAAATCGGAGCTTTTATTGGCGGCGTGGCGCTGGCGGGCAGCCCTATTGCCTTATTTATTGCAGAAAGCCTCAAACCCTTGCGGGATTTTTTTCTGGTCATGTTTTTTTTCACTTTGGGCGCCGGACTGGACTTAAACAGCCTACCGCCGATCATCCTACCCGCCACCACCCTGGCGTTGCTAATGTTGGCGCTCAAACCCTATGTGTTTAGTCGGCTACTGATCGGCTTAAAAGAACCGCAAAATGCGCCAGAAATAGGATTTCGTTTGGGACAAATCAGTGAGTTTTCTTTATTGATTGCGGTGTCTGCCAGCGATTTGCGCGTTATCAGCGGTTCGGCTTCTTATCTTATTCAAGTGGCAACTGTGCTCACTTTTATCTTATCGTCTTATTTAATTGTCATGCGCTATCCTACGCCTGTTGCTATTTCGGACGCATTGCGCAAAGATTAGGTTTAAACGGATTTTTCGCCAATCGGTTCTCTAAATTTCCATAAATAACCAGATGTCAGCGCACATAAATTAAAAAAATCCGTTTTTTCTGCGTATTTCTCGGTAAAACCGCTAAAAACTGGCTTTGCAGCGGGGGATCTAGTCGTTATAATCCATAGATTCAACTGGCTTCGATTAAGGCTCAAGTTATGCACTTTGAAATTTCTCGACAGGCGCTCTTATCACCCTTGAAAATGGTGTCTGGTATTGTGGAGCGCAAACAAACGCTGCCCATTTTGGCAAATGTCCTCATCCGCGTAGAAGGTGAGCTACTGCATTTTACGGCGACCGACACGGAGCTGGAAATTTCCTGCGCAGCCCCCATTGAAAGCGATTTCAACGGAGCAGGATCAACCACCTTGCCCGCACAAAAGCTGTTCGATATTTGTCGTTCTTTAGGCGATGGTTCGGTTATTCAAATGAACCAAGAAGAAGATGGACGCGCCCTGATTAAATCTGGACGCAGTCGTTTTACGCTCTCCACCTTGCCTGCTGAAGATTATCCTTCCAGCGAAGAAATTCAAACCAAGCTGAGTTTCAGCTTGCCGCAGCAATCCCTCAAATTCCTTTTAAGCAAAACGCAGTTTGCAATGGCACAACAAGATGTGCGCTATTATTTGAATGGCTTATTGCTGGATATTCGCGCCGATAACCTCACTGTGGTTGCCACTGACGGACATCGCTTGGCGCTGGCAGAACAAGCCTGCGAAATTGCCTTGGAAGCCCCGGAACAAGTGATTCTGCCGCGCAAAGCTGTGTTGGAAGTCTCGCGCATTCTCGAAGACAATGAAGAGCCAGTACAAATCACCTTGGCAACTAATCACATCCGCTTTGAATTGCCTGGCGGCATCACCCTCACCAGCAAATTGATTGACGGGCGTTTCCCTGATTATCGCGGTGTATTGCCCGCCCATAATACGCAGTTGTTGACGCTCAATTGCGTACAATTTAAGCAGGCGCTTAATCGTGCGGCGATTCTTTTGTCCAACGAAAAACACAAGGGCGCACGCCTCAAACTCAGCAACAACTTGCTGGAAGTCAGCGCCCACAATCCCGAACAAGAGCAAGCGGAAGAAGAACTGGATGCAGAATACCAGGGCGAAGCACTGGAAATTGGCTTTAGCATCCTGTATTTGATAGACGCACTCAATGCAGTGGATACCGAACAGGCGGAATTGTATTTTTCTGATCCCAACAGCAGTTGCCTGATTTGTCCGCAAGGTCAGGACAAAGTAAAATACGTTGTCATGCCCATGCGTCTGTAGTCAGGTGCTTATGCCGCCTCGCCGCAAAACCGCCGCCTCAACTCCGGCGGTTTTTCCGTTTTTTGTCCAGCTTTAATTTACCTGTACGCTTGTTTGACAAGCCACCATCATGACTACCGCTATTGAAGTGCTCAATATTCGCTTTGCTTATCCTGGCTGTCCCTTGACTTTAGACAATGTTCATTGGCAAGTGCAGGCGGGAGAGTTTATCGCCCTGGTCGGACCTAACGGCGGTGGCAAAAGCACCTTGCTGAAAATCATTTTAGGATTACTTAAACCCCAGCAAGGGCAGGTGCGCGTGTTAGGTGCGGCAGTTGAGAAAGGGCGTGCGCATATTGGCTATGTGCCACAGTTTGCTGATTTTTCTCGTGATTATCCCATTTCGGTAGAAGAAACCGTGCTCTTAGGGCGTTTGGGTAAAACCCGCACCTGGCTTGGCTACAACCGCCAGGATCACGCCATTGCGCAGCGCGTCATGCAAGAAACCTATGTAGCTGAATTGAGTCGCAGACGTTTAAACACCTTATCCGGCGGACAATTGCAGCGCGTGCTCATCGCCCGTGCGCTGGCGTGCGAGCCAGAAATTTTGATTCTCGACGAGCCAACTGCAAACATTGACATGCGCACCGAAGAAGATATTTTTGATTTGCTCAAAACCTTTAACCAGCGCATGACCATTATCGTGGTGTCGCACGACATCGGCTTTATTTCCAGCTATGTACAGCGCGTGGCTTGCTTGAATAAAACCCTCATTTGCCATCATACAGACGCGCTCAATGGCGAACTCATCCAAGAAGTCTATGATCGGCATGTGCGCTCGATTCATCATCAACATGCCGCGCATTTCGCCTGCCCGCTCTCGCCATAGCGCCCTCATGCGCAAGGAATCCTCACTATGTCAGGAAACTCGTTTGGAAAGCTCTTTTCTGTCACCAGCTTTGGTGAAAGTCACGGTGCTGCCATTGGTTGCATCGTAGACGGCTGCCCGCCTGGACTGGCGCTGTGCGCAGCGGATTTACAGCAGGATTTAGATCGGCGCAAACCCGGACAATCGCGCCACACCACTCAGCGCCGTGAAGATGACCTGGTGAAAATCCTCTCTGGCGTATTTGAAGGTAAAACCACAGGCACACCGATTGGTTTATTGATTGAAAACACCGATCAGCGTTCAAAAGATTATTCTCAAATTAAGGATCGTTTCCGTCCGGGGCACGCTGATTACACTTACCAGCATAAATACGGCATCCGCGATTATCGCGGCGGCGGACGCTCTTCCGCACGAGAAACCGCCATGCGCGTTGCCGCCGGCGGAATTGCCAAAAAATACCTGCGCGAACAGCACCAAATTCAAATCCGCGCCTATTTAGCTCAACTGGGGCACATCAAAACCGACGAACAAGCGTTAGACTGGGCGCAAGTAGAACAGAACGCTTTTTTTTGCCCCAACGCCGAAAAGGTTGCACAACTAGAAAACTACATGGATGATCTGCGCAAAGCGGGCGATTCCATCGGCGCAAAAGTCACAGTAGTTGCCAGCGGCTTGTTTCCAGGCTTAGGCGAGCCTATTTTTGACCGACTTGACGCCGACATCGCCCACGCGCTCATGAGCATTAACGCAGTAAAAGGCGTAGAAATTGGTGACGGCTTTGGCTGCGTAACCCAAAAAGGCACGCAACACCGCGATGAATTAACGCCCGAAGGTTTTCTCAGCAACCACGCTGGCGGCATACTCGGCGGCATCTCCAGCGGGCAAGAAATTATCGCCCATGTTGCACTCAAACCCACTTCCAGCTTACGTTTACCCGGACGCAGCATTAACCTACAAGGCGAGCCAGTTGAAGTGATTACCACCGGACGCCATGATCCTTGTGTGGGCATTCGCGCCGTGCCCATCGTTGAAGCGATGCTGGCACTGGTGCTGATGGACCATGCGCTACGTCAGCGAGCACAAAACCAGCATGTCACCCAGGTGACACCGGTTATCCCCGGAGCCGTATGTTGATGATTTTTCTATTCATAAACCCACAGCGAGGTCAAATCCATGAGTGATGTTGAAGCACAGGTGCTGGATATTTTGAAACAATTTGGCGGCGAGTCCTCCATGTTTTTAATCACCAACCCCGACAGCCCTTGGGGAAAACTGGGCAATGCCGCCGCCTTAAAAGCCGCAGTAGAAGCACTGATCGCCCAAGGCGCAGTCGAACACGACGCCGGCAACGATGTGGTAAAAGTCAAGTAAATCAGTAGCCTGTATAGATTGGCTGGGTGCGATTCGCACCTATCCAACGAAGTGCATTGGAGATGTCTAATTTTTGTTACACGCCACAGGAACGTGCATGAACATCGAAACTCAGAACAGTCTCATAGAAGAAATTCTCGCTACCTGGCAAGACCGGATCGGCGATGACTATCTGGGTTACCGGGGGCACGTCTACCGCATGTTCAATTTCTGCTTGGCACTTTATCCCTGTACCGAGGAAGAAAAAACCAAGTTGGCGATTGCCGCCTGTTTTCACGATATAGGGCTTTGGTCAGCGCATACCGTAGACTACATTCCGCCTTCAGTGGCTGAAGTAAAGCAATACTTATCTGACACTGGACAACAAGCATGGTCTGAAGAAATCGGTCTAATGGTCGAAATGCACCACAAGGTGCGCACATACAAAACAGACCGCTATCCGCTGGTAGAACTGTTCAGAAAAGGCGATTTGGTTGATTTCTCGCTGGGTTTCTTCAAGTTTGGCATTTCCCCCGCCTATGTGCGCGAGGTCAAGAAAGCCATCCCCAATAATGGCTTTCACCGCTTTCTCCTGAAAGGCGCACGCGAGTGGTTTGCAAAGCATCCGTTCAGTCCGCCTCCCTTCATGAAATGGTAGCGCATAGCATTCTATCCAGTGTGTCGCCAATCCTGCCGCAACCAATTAACGCTGAAAGAAAAAACAAAGGCTTTCTAGGTGGTGGTGCAAAAAATAAGCAAGAAATCTTAGAGGAAATACACCATGAACCTTGCGCAAACCATCCAACAACACGTTGCCAACTTTCCGCCGGAAAAACAGGCAGAGGTTTTGGATTTTGTTTTTGGAACAAAGACTGAAACACCATCCAAAAACAGAGGTTCTACTGAAACCGGAAAATCCACTTAAATTGCTGCTGGAATCGGATTTCGTCGGCTGTGCCGACAATGAAGAAACCCGGCTTTCGCAAACGTACAAAACGGAATTGACCGAAATTCTTGAGGAAAAGCATGGTTATCGCTGATACCGGTTTTTGGGTGGCGTTAGCCTATCCGAAAGATGCGCATCATGCCTTGGCGAAACAGCGCTTGGCTGAATTAGCGGCGCAAGATGAGCGCTCGATCAGCGCGATTTTCGTACCTACCGTTGGAAAAATCATCAGCCGTTTGAGAATTTGTTGTTGGCGCCAAGCCAAAGAACACAAAACAGCGCCTAGTGAATGTCCCTGTTAAAACTGGCAACTATGGACTAGATGTATGCCGACTAATTCGGTTTTCCCTTTGAGTTGAACTGTGCCAACGCTTTCGGTTTGGTAATGCTCATCTAAATGATGCAAAGTGGAATCGCCAATCAGAATGCGGCAGGCGTTTTCTGCATCAAGGGTTTTATCGAAGCTTTCTAGCCGCGCAGCAATATTCACTGTGTCGCCTAATACGGTATATTCCTGACGATCTTCGCTGCCAAGTGAACCGGCGATGAGGGGACCAGTGAAAATACCAACGCGCATCCGGATCAGCGGTAAACCTTGCTGCGCCCAGGTTTGGCGCAGTTGTTCCAATTCCGTGCGCATGACGAGGGCGCAGTTGACAGCGTTGCGGGCGTCGCGGGCGATGTCGGCTCCGTTGGCGCTAGGAATAGGAACGCCAAATACCGCCATGACCGCATCGCCGATGAATTTGTTCACCTGTCCATGATGGTCTTCAATGATTTTCACCATAGTGCTCATGTATTGATTGAGCCAGTCCA
Organism: Thiomargarita sp.; assembly: GCA_020720115.1. Taxonomy (GTDB): domain Bacteria; phylum Pseudomonadota; class Gammaproteobacteria; order Beggiatoales; family Beggiatoaceae; genus BB31. The sequence goes on from DYPD01000030.1 coordinate 35,355, forward strand.
TTAAAACTTGCGGCTCCATCGCTTCAGACACTGTGGTGAAGTTTTGTAAGTCGGTAAATAACACAGTAGCAGTTAAGCGTTGAGACACCAAACGCCCGTCGTTGAGGTATTGATCACGGGATTCCCAGATAACATTTGCCACTTCTTTAGAAACGTGCTTGCTAAAAATATTCATAAGTGCAGTGCGCTCGTGACGACTACGGTAGGCATCGTAGGCAGTGACAACAGTGATTGCCGCTAACCAGCCCAATGCGGGGGCGACTAGCAAAAGCCACCAGCGCAGTTCAAAAGCCAGATAAACACCGCCGCCTAGCAGCAATAACCCGCCCAGGCTAAGGGCAAACAGCCGCCCAAATGAGTTCGTCCACACACACGCCAATGCGCCCAGCACGCACCAAAACCAAATCCAGATTTGTTCTTCCGTTTCATCCCAGCTTTTGAGCCAGGTTGCTTGACCCTGCATCCAAGACAGCAATTGGCTGGTTGCGTAAGCATGAACCGCCGCGCCCGCAATGCGCTGTTCGCCTTTGAGCCAGCGTCCGTAAGGCGTAGAGAGAAAATCCGGCGTAGCTTCAGCGCGCGTGCCGATAATAACGATCTTGTCGTGTACCCATTTTGGATCAAACTCGCCTTGCAACACTTGGGTTAAGGTCGCGCTGGGAAACTCTTGTGGAGCACCTGGATAGTTAATCAAAAATTGGTAACCGCCCAGATCGCTTTCGACATAACCGCCAAAATCCGCCGGCAAGGGCGGCGGTAAAAGAGCGTGCAGGGCGCTGGGCTGCTGAGTTTTGGTATCAAAACCGGCAAAACCCATACCTTCGGGTAGATTTTGTAAATAGATGCCGTCTTGAGCCGCATAACGATTGACCAGCTTCAAGCCGAAATATTCATACCAATTCCCCAGCCCATCATCCATAAACAACAGCCCGCGCCGCACCAAGTAGCCAGGATCATAGGTCACATCGTTAAAAGTAATCTGATCTGTGCCTTTCAGCGCCGGCGGCGGCGCAACATCCGCACCCAGAGCGCCATCTTTAGCGCCGAATTTCATAATACCGACAATAGAAGGATGCTCCCGCAGCAGCTTCTCCAACCGCTCATACCCCGCCCCCCTGTTGTAAGGCACTGGCATATCACGGTACAAATCCAAGCCAATCGCACGCGGCTTATAACGCAGCAAATTTTCCAACGCTTGCGCCAGATGCTCATCAGAAAGCGGCCAACCCCACTCGCGCTGATCCGAATCCGTAAGCCAAATTAGGCTAATATGCTGATTAATCGGCTGTTGTTGAGCGTGCTGCGCCAACATCAGATCGTAAGCAGTCAACTCCAAGGTTTGCAAATAACCCAAGCCACGCAGGGTTAAAACCGAAGCAAACACCAAATGCGCCAGCAACAACGCCATAAAAAGCTGATTACGCCACAGATATTTATAGCAAACCCCTATGGGCAGGGCGACTTGTGTGAGCCAACGGAATGCGAACATAATGCTGCTTTTCATCAGTGCCTACCTAAATCCTGTAACAGAATTTTTCTTTCTATTACAGTTATTTAATGAAATTTAGCTAGGCTTCAGCAAGATGTATTCCAAGGCTTGGAAAATTTTAAGGAGCTATGATGCGTTTACAAGTGAGAGTGGCTAAACAAGAGTATCCCGTAGAAATTTATGAAGAATTTCTTGCAGAAAGCAGCGCTTTTTTTGCCAAAATCGAAGCAGATATGGCACAAGGCTGGCAAATGGGGCGCGAATGGGTTGAACAACCGGACGTCACTTGCCGTTGCCAAATCGTCGCTGACAAATTACTGACAGCCTTAGAGCAAGAGAATAAACCCATGATTTTGCTGATGGCGGGTTACATTTTGCACAAAATGCCCAGCGTTACGGGCGTGGACATTGATACATCAGGGGAAATGCAGGAAACTCGATTTTTTTGAGCAGCTTGGACACCAGCGGAGATTAATGCAACGGCAGTTTTTGCGTAAAGCCTCTTTGAAAGGTAGGTTTCAACTCAGTGGTGTCTCTTGTGATGCGGTGGCAGAATTTATGCGTTACGTTTAATCACCGCGTAACATCGGTTAGGTATTTGGTTTCCTGGAAATCGCCCAGCCAATCGCGCAATTTTATGTAGCCTAACTACATGCGTAAATAATCAGATTGCTGTTAATCAGCATGAGCTATTCTCTTATCCAGTTACATTTGCCACAAGTTTCAATTCTGCGGCAATGCCATGCAAGCGTTTATCCATTGTCCACAATAAAACGCCCGTCAAACGTGCGGATGCCAAGAGTGACACATCAACAATTCCAATGCCTCTGCCCATCAGCCTGTTCTCTTCAATAAAATGCAGAACATCACCCGTTTCTCCACAGCGAGCAATGCGGATAGCAAATCAAGAATTTTCTGCCGGTTGTGTAAATATCCGCAGGCTAACTCGCCAATAATCAGGGAATAACACATCACTTGTCCTTGCTCAAGCAAGTTTGCCAAGTATGCGTTATGTTCGCGGAAGTGATTGATCCACACCGATATATCCACCAAAATCACCTTAAAGCTCCTGGCGGCGGGGAATGTCGGCAAGCTGTTTTTCCAAACCGCCCAGTGCGGCCAACTGACCGGCGGCTTGCAGGGGGTTTTGAGTTTGACCGGTAAACAAAACAATCACCTGCATAGAGCCGGTCACGCGGGCGCGGTAGTGGTCTGGAATTTTAATTATTCCGTCTTACGCGACCGCTTGAAAGGGTAAAGGCTTTTAGAAGTCGAAATCCAAGAGGGGTCGCGCATTGGTAAGGTATTAGACTTGTTGCGACATAAATCCAGTAAAAATGCGGAGTTCGAGAATATA